>NZ_MTPV01000021.1:0-32948 GCF_002009585.1 Arthrobacter sp. SRS-W-1-2016
CAATCACCACAGGCCCCACACCGCCACCGGGAACAAACCACCCGTCAGCCGGCTAACCAACCTCCCTGGGCAGTACAACTAGCTCGCATTAGGTGTCGTTTTCGAGCCTCAAAACGACACTTACTGCGAGTTAGTTGGGCCAAACGGAGGGCTCAGGCGTGCTTTCCCGCCGCGAGCTCTGCGAGCGTCCGGACCAGGAGCCGCCGCTCCACCACCTTGATGCGCTCGTGCAAGGTATCTTCGGTGTCGTCCGGGGCGATGTCGACGGCTTCCTGGGCGATGATCGGGCCGGTGTCCACGCCAGCGTCGGCCCAGTGCACGGTGCAGCCAGTCACTTTCACGCCATAAGCCATGGCATCGCGGACACCGTGGGCACCCGGGAAGGCCGGAAGCAGTGCGGGGTGCGTATTGAGGTACTTGCCGCCGAAGGCATCGATGAATTCCGGACTCACAATCCGCATGAACCCGGAGGAAACCACCACGTCCGGATCGTACGAGGCAACGGCCTTGGTCAGCGCGGCGTTCCAATCCGCCCGGTCCGCGTAGTCCTTGAAGTCCACCACGAAGGTGTCCAGTCCGGCTTCGGCGGAACGTTCCACGCCATAGGTACCGGGACGGTCAGCTCCCACGGCTGCGATCTCAACGTCCAGCTCGCCCGCCTTCACGGCGTCGATAACTGCTTGGAGGTTGGAACCGGTGCCGGAGACGAGGACAACAATGCGCATTGCACTAGCTTATGGCTGGCTCGCGTAGGCTGGAAAACATGAATTCCGGCGTTGGACCCACCCCGCAGCACCAGCCACAGAGCGAGGCTGCCAAATCAGCGCTTGCCGTTACCCGGACGCTGTTCAGGACTTTCCTGCTGACGGTGCTCGGCGCCATCTTCGTCTACATCCTGAACATCAGCTACGTCTGGCTCAGTGGCATCCTCACCGTCGTCGCGGGAGTGCTCGGAGTGGTGGTCCTTGTGCGCACCATCAGGTTCAAGCAACCGCGCATCGTCTTGTTCGGCACCATTTCCGGGCTGGTTGTCACGGCCATCATGTGCCTGCTGGTGCTCACCGCCGTCGTCTTCTTCCAGCAGATCCGCACCCTGGAGGACTGCGCACGAGGCGCGCTGACTCTCCACGCCCAGACCTCGTGCCAGCTCGATTTCCAGAACTCCCTTCCCTCCGGATTGCGCTAGCCGGGCACAAGTCGAGGTGAGGCGGGCGCCTTAGCGGCGGTCGCCGTCGTACACGGCATCATCGAGATCCGCTTCGCGGAGCTTCTGCCGCCTCTCGAGCCAAGGCCCCACCCAATAACCGATCACGACGCCGATCCCCACCTCCGCGGCGATCCAGACTGCCGTCCACCGCGGGTCCGGTCCGATCTCGGTGAGGCGCCCGATTCCTGCGGAGCCGCGCGCCAGCCAGGCGAGGCCCCCCGCCAGAGCCCCGGCCACAGCCCCGACGAGCGCGCCGAGGAACAGCGTGGAAACAGGAGCCGTGAACCAGCGCGCCTTGATCTTGATGGAGAGCCATTCGTCGAAGTGGTTCTCCCCCGCACGCAGGAACCACCAGCCGGCCAGCAGACCCGCGATCACCGGAACGGCAAGGGCCGCGGCACCGAAGTCGAGTTGCCCAGTGGGCAACGCGCCGAAGACGGGAATGGCGGGCAAGGGCCCGACGGCGGTGCCAAGCGGCCCGACGTGCGATCCAACACCGAGGGAGAACCCGGCCCCGGAGGACCAAGCCAAAGCGAAAACCGCCAGATTGGGCAGGTAGCCGAGCTGGGCGATGGTCAGGACGCCACCGCCGAGGGCACCGGCTTTCAGGCCTTCGTAGACGGCGATGATGTCCGTCCAGTGCATGACAAGGTCGACTGCGAGCAACATCGCCGCGAGCGTCATGGCGGCCATGATCGCGACGAATCCGGCCTTGATGGCGGAACCAAAGTAGGACCCGGCCCAACGTGAATGTTGGCTTGTGCGTGCGAGCCAATCGACGGCGTCGACGCCAATGAGCCTGCTCCAGGAGCCGGACTCGCGCCGCGCGCCCACCACCATGCCCAAGCCGAACGGGATGAGCGGAAGCAACGCAGCGAACCAAATGTTGATGACGATGTCCTGCGTGCGGCACACGAATCCGGTGGCCGCGCCGAACGCCCCATAGACAAGCAACGCTCCGAAGAATGCCTGCCACAGTTGGTCCGTGTAGGAGGCCCTGGCCAGCCTGCGGCCGGCGCGCCACGCCAGCAGGAACGGGACCAGAGTCAGTCCGAGCGGGATAAGGGACAGCATGCCGGAACCCGGTAGGCTCGCGGTTCCCATGTTGACTGTGGCCAGTTGCAGCGGCACGCCGTGGACAAGCAGCCACGTTTGGCCAGCCAAGCGTGCCAGGAAATCGATGGTGTGGTCCTGGAATCCGTCAGTTGCCCAGACGCCGATCAGCGGCAAGACCACCACGAGCGCAGAGATAATGGCGGCCTGGGCCGACTCAAGGGCACCCTGCAGCCACAAGGGCATGGGCAGGCCATGGTTACCGGTCTGATCAGCGCGCAGTTTCATCGTGTTCTATCGTGCCACGGCGCGCCCCGCTCACCCGGCAGGCGCCCGGACGCCCCGCCAATCCTCCAACGCCCGCTCACCTATGAGGCCCTCCGGCCCAACGCCCGCTCACCTCCGCCGTGCCGCCGTCGTACATGTGAGCGAGCGTCCAGGAAAAACCGCACATAAGTGAGCGAGCGTCGGAGCCCGTCGTCGGGGCCGATCCGAGCGCTTTTTGCATATGCCAGACGTAAAATTGGATTGTTCGCAATAGGTGGATGGAGGGCGTAATGACTACCGCAACCCCCCATGCGCACGGTGTTCACTTCGGACGGACGGACATCCAGAACATCGGCATGGGTGTAGGTATTCTGATGGCGCTGGTGGGCCTTCTCGGATTCATTCCGGGCATCACCATGCGGTACGGGGAATTGCAGTTCTTCGGGCCGGATTCGCGCGCAATGCTCTTGGGCGTGTTCCAAGTGTCGTTGCTGCTCAATATTGTGCAGTTGCTCATCGGTGGAACCAGCTGGGCGATGTCCCGCTCGGGCGGGCATAGCGCACGCAATACCCTGATGAGCTTCGGTGCCTTGTACATCGTGCTCAGTGTGTATGGACTGAGCGTCGGGGTTGATTCGGCGGCCAACTTCCTGTCGCTGAACACGCTCGACAACTGGACGTTCATGGTCTTGGGCATCCTGATGGTCGCCGCCGGCTGGATGTTTTCGCGTCACCTGGCTGATGACCCAAAGTAGCCCTATTCAAAGCCCGGATTAAGTTAGCCCGGGATCATAGGAGCCGCCAATGGGTAGGATCTACAACCAAATCTGAATAGTCATACAAGCGGTTGGTGCAGTTCCTGCGGTGAAGAAGCCGGGAGCTGTGCCAACCTTCTTTGTGCCCGACACCGTCAGATCCACTTGGGTGCCGCCGGCACCGGCCCGGCGCCCGCGGCCACCCCGCCGCTCCCGCGTCCGGTGGCCCATTGCACGACGCCGGCAAGAGGCCCGGCGACCACGACGGCGGCGTCCGGATCACCGAAGGTGCGGTCCGTGCCGCTGACCTGGATCAACAACCCGGCGTCGGTCCCGCGGGCCGCCCACGCCGAGGTGATGTCGGCCAGCAGCCGTTCCAAGACAGACGCCGGGATATCAGCAAACGATGCTCCGTTGTCGAGGTCCACGGCATGCACCCAGACTTCGCGGGTGCGCATCCAGACCGTTTCCGACGCCGGGACTTCCCTGCCCTGGATGGTCCGGACCGTGTGGTGCCAGGCGTCGTCGGGCAGGTCGCGCCATTCCACGCTCAGGTGAACGGCGGAGTGGTCAAAGAGGTTACGCAACGCGATGGGAGACAGGGTGGCACCGAAGTTGATCTCCTCATCCCGCACCGCAACGGAGGGATACATCGGAGTCTCCACGCCGGTCGAGGCCCACTCCACCAAGCGCGCAATCGCCCGGGCGTTGTAGCCCACGTGTGCTACAACGTGACGGCGCGTCCAGCCGGGAAGCAACGAACCGCCGTCGAGCTCGGCATCGGTGAGTTCATTGAGCTTGCGGGCGAAGAACGCGGTCCCGCGCCGGGCCTGCAGGAGCTGTTCCTGCAGGCCCGGATCGGTGGTGAGGTCTTGGCGGGCGACCATCAGGCTTCCTTGACCACGCGGTTGTTCAGCTGGCCCAGGCCCTCGATGGTGGTGACCAGGAGCTGGCCTTCCTGGAGGTAGCGCTTGGGGTCCTGGGCGTGGCCCACACCGCCGGGGGTGCCGGTCGCGATGACGTCGCCAGGGTTCAGCGTGATGATGGTGGAGATGTAGGACACCAGGAATTCGGGCGTGAACACGAGGTCCCCGGTGGGGGTCTGCTGCTGGATCTCACCGTCAACGGCCGAGGTCATCAACGGCCCGGCTGTGAACTCGTCCTTGGTGACCAGGGCAGGCCCGAAGGGAGTGGACTTCTCCCAGGTCTTGCCCTGCAGCCACTGGACGGTACGGAACTGGTAGTCGCGCATGCTGATGTCGTTCAGCACCGAGTACCCGGCGATGTGGTCGGCCGCGTCGGCTTCGCTGATGCGCCGGCCTTTCTTGCCGATCACGACGGCGAGCTCGGCCTCCCAGTCAACGGTGTCCGACTCCTGCGGCAGCGCCAGATCGTCGTTGGGACCAATCAGCGATTCCTGGTACTTCGCGAACAACGTGGGGTACTCGGGGATTTCCCGGCCCATCTCCTTGATGTGGTTGCGGTAGTTGTGCCCGACGCAGATGATCTTGCCCGGTGAGGGCACGACGGCGGCGAGGTCGGCACCGTCGTACGCGTGCGTTGCGCCGTGGGCCGCCTCCGCGATAGTCGCCCAGGCGGGGTCCTGCAGGAGGGCTCCGACATCGGAGAAGCCGTCGATCTCGGTCAGGGTGCCGCCGTCCTGGCGAACCGCCGTCGTCGTTCCGGCGGAAGTACGGAGGGTGAGGAGTCTCATTTGTTGCGTCCTTCGATGTACGTGCGGTTGAAATTCAGTCGTTCGAAAATGGGGGCATCGCTGAAGCGGAACAGATCGAACTCGCTCGCTGCCTGAAGCGACCACAGCGCCCAGGACGGGACCACAAAGAGGTCGCCCTTCTCCAGGACCTTCGATTCCCCGTTCAACACCACGGTGCCGGTCCCTTCGAAGACCTGCCACACGCTGGAGCCGACTTCGCGCATGGCCTGGGTGGAGGCGCCGGCCCGCAGGCGGTGGAATTCGGCGCGGATGGTGGGCATCACGTCCCCGCCGGTGGTCGGGTTGGTGTAGCGCACGGCGGCGTGGCCCTGGGACACCGTGGCGGGGTGGCCCTCGTCCTCGAGAAGCAGCTGTTCGCGGAGTGCTGCGTCGGTGTGCTCCCAGCGGTAGGCCGCGATGGGTGAGTTGGTGGTGTCCTCCAACCCGGACAGCGGACGGAGGCCCGGGTGCGCCCAGAGCCGCTCGGAGCGGGAGACGTCCGGGGTGGCCTCATCCGTGACCCGTTCGGTCCCGAATTCGAAGAATCCCGCGTCCGCGTAGTGCACGAACGGGATGTCCAGTCCGTCGATCCACGCCATCGGCTGGTCAGTGTCGTTGTGGTGGCCGTGGAAGTTCCAGCCCGGCGTCAGCAAGAAGTCCCCGCGACGCATCGCCACCGGATCCCCGTTGACAACCGTCCAGACGCCTTCACCCTCGACGACGAAGCGGAACGCGTTCTGCGAGTGGCGGTGTTCCGGGGCCGTTTCGTGCGCGCCCAGATACTGGATGGCAGCCCACAAGGTCGGCGTTGCATACGGCGTGCCGGACAGGCCCGGGTTGGCCAATGCGATGGCCCGGCGCTCCCCGCCACGGCCCACGGGAACCAGGTCCCCGGCACGGGCAGCCAACGGATACAAATCGTTCCAGCGCCACACGTGCGGCACGGCTTTCGGGGACGGCACCATCGGCATCAGGTCCGCGATCTCGGTCCAGAGCGGAATCAGGTTCCCGGCCTCGAAATCCTTATACAGCTGCTCCAGCTGGGCAGCTTCTTCGGGAGTCGGCTCAGGAACCGCATGCGCGGCTGCGACCGATTCATGTGTTGTGCTATCGGCGCTGATGGACACAGGGGGCCTCCTCGATGGGTGCGGGACAGTTTTGGCGTACTCCTGACCCTAGGGAGGCCCCCAAGTGATCTCCAGCATATTCTGCTAGCCAGAATCACCTGTCCCACCTTGCTAACGGACTGACCCAACTGACTCGCATTTGTTGTCGTTATGGGCCCTCAAAACGACACCTATTGCGAGCTAGTTGGGTGGGTTATGGCTGGGACTCGGCGGGATTGGCGGCGATGTCGATTTCCAATTGGCGCCGGGTTTCCCGCATGATGCCAACAAGACCAGCATCGAAGAGCCTGCGGAACCGCGCAACAGGAGTCGCGACGCTCAGGGCACCCACTGCAACGCCGCGCCCGTTGTGCAGGGCCACGCCCAAGGCACTGATCCCTTCCTCGGTGCCTTCGAAATTCGCGGCGAATCCGTTGCTCCGGATCGTCTCAAGCTCGCGCAGGAAAGCCGGATATTCAGCGTCGGGAATGTTGTCCCCGCCGATCTCCGCATTATGGCTGCGGAACAACTGCTCAATCATGGCGGGCTCCAGCTCGGCCAACAGCGCCTTGCCTCCCGAGGCCTTGTTCGCGGGCAGCACGGTCCCCTGGCGGTCGCCCACCCGCAGGGCGTTCGTCCCCTCCACCGTCGCCAGGAACCGCACCTTGGTACCCACGCGGACCATGAGGTTGACGGTCTCGTTGATCCGGCCGCTCAGGAGTTCCATGTGCGGTTGCGCCACGGTGCGCAGCAATCGGCTCCAACTCAGTCCCGCCGGACCCACTCCCATGGCAGGCCCGGGCACATAACGGCGGTTCTCGTCCTGGACCGCGAAGCCCCGGTAGACCAGCATCGCCAACAGCCGGTGGGCTGTAGAGGGTGCAACACCCAGCTCCGCCGCGGCGTCCTTGAGGCGTAGGCTGCCGCCGTCGCGCAGGAGCTGAAGGAGGTGCAGGGCGTTGTCCACGGCTTCAATGGAATAGGCCGGTTTCTTGCGGGCTGGAAGATTCTGCACGACAGAATTCTATTGGGCCACACAAACAACGGCCACACAGTGGTGGGATGAATCACACCCCATCCGCTGCAGCGCCGGAGCGGACCCAAGACGGCGTTCACCACTCCCCCGGAGCATCAGCCCGGTTCAGCAAGCGTTCCGCCGCTGCCGTGCTGGTCTGCTGGCTGCTCGTGGTATTCGATGGCTACGACCTCATCGTTTACGGAACCGTGCAGTCCTCCCTCATCACCGACACAGGCTGGGGGCTCACCAAAGCCACGGCCGGCACGGTCGGTTCGATGGCTTTCCTCGGCATGATGATCGGAGCCATCTTCGCCGGCAGGATGTCGGACAGTTGGGGGCGGCGACGGACCATCATCGCCTGCGCCGCACTGTTTTCGCTCTTCACCATCCTGTGCGCGTTCTCCCCGAACGCCTTCGTCTTCGGCGGCCTGCGCTTGCTGGCCGGCATTGGCCTGGGCGGACTTGTTCCCTCCGCAAATGCCTTGGTCGCCGAACTGGTTCCCGCCAAGTGGCGGTCCACGATCGCCACACTGATGATGTCCGGAGTGCCGATCGGCGGCTCGATCGCCGCGGTGGCCGGCATTCCGCTGATTCCCGCCTTCGGCTGGCCGGTCATGTTCCTCGTGGCCGCCGTTGCCCTGCTCGTGGTGGTTCCGCTCGGGATCCGCTTCCTCCCGGAGACGCTCGCGGAGGCTCGCCCTGCCGCCAAGAACGCGAATCAAACAGGCGGCTTCAAGTCCCTCCTCCGCGCCCCGTACCTCGGTATGAGTCTCCTGTTCGCGGTCTCCACCCTCGTGACGCTCTTTGCTTGGTACGGCCTGGGCACGTGGCTGCCGAACCTGATGCAACTGGCCGGCTACAACCTCGGATCAGCCCTGACGTTCGCCCTGGCACTCAACCTCGGTGCCGTCGTCGGCTCGGTGGCCACCGCTTGGGCAGGAACGCGCTTCGGTCCCATCCCGACGGCGATCGCAGCAGCCGCCGTCGCCGCCGTCGCGCTGGCCGTGCTCGTGGCGGGTCCGCCCGTGGGGCTTGTCTACCTCATGTTGGTGCTGGCCGGGGTGGGAACCCACGGAACCCAGTGCCTCATCATCGCGGCGGTGGCCAGCCATTACCCTGCGCATTTGCGCGGCACAGCGCTCGGCTGGGCCCTCGGCGTCGGCCGCATCGGCGCGGTCGCCGCGCCCCAAGTAGGCGGACTGCTTCTCGCGGCCGGGCTCGGCGTCAACTCGAACTTCCTGGCATTTGCCGGGGCCGCCGCCGTCGCGGCCATCCTGCTCGGCATCATCGGCACGAAACTCAAAACCGCGAAGATCAAAACCGCCAAAACCCAATCCAAAAACACCACCTCCGTAGGAGCCAGCAATGTCTAACCGCAACCCGTCCACTGAAGTCCTCGTCGTCGGCGGAGGGATGGCCGGCCTCGCCGGCGCCCTGGCCCTCCGCGCGAACGGCGCCGAGGTCACCTTGGTTGAGCGGGCCCCCGAATTCGGCGAAGTCGGTGCGGGACTGCAGATGGCACCCAACGCCTCCCGCGTCCTGAAGCGCTGGGGCCTTCTTGAGAAGGCGCTCGAGATCGGCGTCCGGCCCAAACACTTGGTGTTCCGCGACGCCCTGAGCGGTGAGGAACTCACCCGGCAGACCCTCGGGGGCGAGTTCGAAGAGCGCTACGGCGCCCCGTACGTGGTGATCCACCGCAGCGACCTGCACCGGATCCTGTTGGAAGCCTGCCAGGACGCCGGTGTCCGCTTGGTGAACGACGTCGTCGTCGAGAAAGTCGAGACCGTGAACGGCCGCGGGATGGCGCACACGTCGAGTGGCGACGTTTACGAGGCCGACGTCGTGATCGGCGCCGACGGCCTCAAGTCCACGCTCCGCCCCGCCGTCGCGCAGGACGGGCCGGTGTCGTCGTCGTACGTCGCCTATCGCGGAACCGTCCCCATCACCGCTGAGACCCCGGCGACGGATCTTGAAGACGTCGTCGTCTACCTTGGACCGGACTGCCACCTCGTGCAATACCCGCTGCGCAAAGGCGAACTGCTCAACACTGTGGCCGTCTTCAAGTCGCCCTCGTTCGAGCGCGGCGAGGAGCAATACGGAGGCCTCGACGAACTCGAGGCGGCTTACAAGGACTGCATCCCGGCAGTACAGCGAGCGCTGCAGAACCTGGCGACCGGCATCCGCTGGCCCATGTACGATCGGGATCCGATCGAGAACTGGATCAACGGCCGCCTGGTTCTGATGGGCGATGCCGCGCATCCCATGCTCCAGTACTTGGCACAAGGCGCGTGCCAAGCCCTTGAAGACGCCGCGGTCCTCCAAGACTCCACCGTCGGTTCCGTGTTCACCGACGACGGCGTGGACACCGGTGCGTGGGATCGCGCCATCAGCGATTTCAACTCAGCCCGCGCGGCACGCACGGCCCGAGTCCAGCGCACCGCGCGCGTCTGGGGAGAGTCCTGGCATGTGTCCGGCGTCGCGCGCGTCTTGCGGAACCTGCTGTTCAAGAGCCGCAAGGACGGCGACTTCCAGTACAACGATTGGCTCTACGGCCAAGAAGGCGACGGCGTTCCGGCGGTCCCTACGGAAGGCACGGCGAGGACTGATGCGCTGGCGGGAACGCACGCCTAGGAGCATCCGTTATGTCATTTGTAGCTAGGCAAATTGCTGGACTCCTGGAGCAGACCGAAGCAGACTGACTACACGAGCCACTTGGGTGCTTGCCGTTGAAAGGACAGTCATGTTCGACCTCGTTGCTTATCTCCCCCTTCTTGTCACCGTCGTGGGGGTAGTTGTCGCCGTTGCCGTCATTAGGCTTCTCATTAAATTGATGTGGAAGGTGGCTGAACCAAACGAGGCACTCATCATTTCCGGCCTGACTCGGGGAAGCTTGGACACCAGGGACGGAATGGATTTCAAAATCGTCACCGGGAAAGGCGCCTTGGTGGTTCCCGGGCTCCAAACAGTGAGGACTTTGTCCCTCACGCTGAATGAAACAGAACTCCAGGTGAACTGCGTGACCTCGCAAGGTATCCAGGTGATCGTGGAGGGCGTGGTTATTTACAAAATCGGGGACGCCGCACCTTTCATTGCGAATGCCGCGAGGAGGTTTCTCGGCCAGCAGCCCAAAATGCAAAGCCAGGTCTACAACGTTTTTGAGGGGCATTTGCGCTCGATCATCGGCAGCATGACCATGGAAGAAATCATCCGCGAGCGCGACAAACTTGCATCCTTGGTCCGGAGCGCCAGCGGCATAGAAATGGAAAAGCTTGGCTTGGTGGTTGATTCCCTCCAAATAAAGGATCTCCAGGACCCCACGGGTTACATCCAAAACCTGGCCAAACCGCACATTGCGCAGGTCAAAATGGAGGCCCGCATTGCCGAAGCCACCCGGAACCGCGAGGCCGCGGAGAGGGAAGCCGAGGCCGCCGCCCAGATCGCGGACGCCCAAAGCATCTCGGCGATCAAGCAATCAGCGGCCCAGGCCAATGCCGAAACGGCCCGGGCCAATGCCGCGCAGGCAGGCCCGTTGGCTGATGCCACGGCGCGCCAGCAAGTGGTGGTCCAGGAAACCGAAGTTGCCAAGCTGGAGGCCGACCGCGAAGAGCAGAAGCTCCAGACGTCCATCCGGAAGCCTGCCGATGCCAAGGCGTATGCCCAGCGGACCGAGGCGGAAGCGCAAAAGGCTGCCGACATCAGCGCGTCCGAAGCGCGGGCACGGCGCACGGAACTCGAGGCCCAGGCGAACGCCCGCAGGGTGGAAGTCGAAGCTCAAGCCAATGCCACGGCTGCGGCCGCCATTGCGGGAGCCACCAAGATCACCGGTGAAGCCGAAGCTGCCGCCACCCGGGCCCGGGGCGACGCCGCAGCCTCAGCCATCAAGGCCAAGTCCTTGGCGGAAGCGGACGGCATCAAAGCCCGTGCCGAGGCGCTCGGAACCAACCAAGAGGCAGTTATTTCCCAGCAGCTTGCGGAGAACATGCCCGCCATCGTAGCTGCCGCGGCCGAACCGTTTGCCCATGTGGGGCAGATGACGGTCCTCAACGGTGGCGAGGGCCTCAACAGTATGGTGGGCGGCATCCTGTCCCAGGTGGGCAACTACCTCCCATCGATCACAGCTGCCCTCAAGAACGGCAAGGAAGCGCCCAAGCGGCCCACCAAAACCCCTGATGCATAGGGACACCGATGCACAAAGAGGTTGATCGGAGCCTGACCGGCAAAATCGGCAGGGTCACGGGTCGAATCGGGCCGGGCACCGTGGGGGAAGTGATGCTGCCGTTCCACGGCGGCACGAGCGCCTTCCACGCGCACCCCTTCGACAAAAACAGTGTCTTCAACGTGGGTGACGAGGTGCTTGTCATCTACTACGAGCCGCCCGGGACGGTATTCGTTGACGAGCTGCCGGACGTTCTGAAGACGGCGCGATAACGCGGCCCGCCAGGCCGCCAGATAGAACAACTGAGGGCGGCTGGATAGCCGCCCTCAGTTGTCTCAGTGAATCTCAGTTGCTCAGCCCAGCGGCGGGGCTCCCACGGAGTCGTACATCGCGTAGTCGTCGGTGGTGACCGATCCGTTGCTGAACAAGCTCAACCCGAAACTGATGGCAGTGGCCCCGGCGGGGAGCGCCGGCGTCGTGAAGCTTGCCTGGGTGTATGTGCTGGAGGCGGCCAGCCACGGTCCGGAAGTCCAATACACCCAGTTGTTGGAGGCGTCACGGTAATACAAAGCGAACTGTGTGACGGCTGTGGAGGTGTACCAGACCCGCACCGAGTAGGTGTGGCCAGCGACGGCCGCGGGCGGGCAGGTGCTGGTGTCCATGGTGGGCAACAGTTTCGCGTCACCGCTCGAGTATCCCGTGATGGTGAGTTTCTCCGCCTTGGTGCCGGTGTGCGCGGTAGCTACCGTGCTGAATGTGGCGGTGTTGGTGCCGTATCCGCCGGCCTGCCAGCACTGCGGGAACGAACCCGTACCGGCCGTTTCAAGGCTGGGGTTTTGTACCAGGTTGCCGCCGGCCGGTGGTGGTGGCGGAGGCGGTGGCGGCGTCCCGACGTCGAACATCTCGTAGTCATCCGTGGTCAGGGTGCCGTTGCTGAACAGATTCAGCCCGAAGCTGATGCCGCTCGCCCCGGTGGGCAGCGGAGGCGTTGTCCACGTGGCCTTTTGATAGCTCGTAGCCGCCGAGAACCAAGGACTCGATGTCCAGTACTTCCACGTGCCGAGCCCGGTCCGATAGTAGAGCTCGAACTGGGTATTCGTGGTCGATTTATACCAGGCACCTATCGAATAGGAGTTCCCCGGTGTGGCCGTTGGTGAGCAACCTCCCAGGTCGAGGGTGGGTAGCAGCTTCGCGTCGCCGTCGACATAGTTGGTCACCACGAGTTGTTCGGCGACCTTTCCCGTGTGTCCCGGCTTGACGGTGGAGAACGTTGGAGTGTTCGTTCCATAGCCTCCGGCTGCCCAGCACTGCGGTACGCCGCCTACGAGGGTTTCAAGGCTTGGGTTCTTGATGAGGTTTCCGGTGCCCTCAGGCGGAGCAGGCGGTCCCGAGACGAGCGGTTTGACGGTTCCGCCGATCACCTGCGCCACCGTCTTGACCATGGTGGTTGCAGGGCGGGACTTAAGCCACGTGGCGAACTGGTTGAACAGGGTCGGGGTGACGTTCAGCGGATCGGTGCTGGTCGCTGAAATGTGGTGGAAGGTGAGCTGGACCCACCCGCCTGCCGGCTCCGCCTGGGTGACGGACTTTTGCAGGTCGGCCAGGGTCCAGGTGTTGTCAACCTCGTCGGGCGCAGCGGTGTCGTATGCGTTCACCGGCGGGATGCTCTCCGCGAGCGGGCAACCGGCGCAACTGAACCGCGTCTTGATGTCGCCAAGACCGCGGGCGCTGTTCAACCCGCAGTTCTTCACAATGGTTTCGATCGATGCGTTCTCGGCAGCGAAGGGATAGGCGAAGTCAGTGATCGTGAATCCAAGGTTGCTGAGGTTCACCCTGTCGTTGCAGATCTGGCGGGTTGCCTCATCCGACGTCACGGTGGTCAGGTCCGGGTGTGTGACTGTGTGGCCGGCAATCTCATTACCGTTCGCCACAAGGCCCTGCATGTCGCTTGTTGTCAGGTAATTGGGGTTGTTGATGAATCCCGACGGCGTGAAGAAAGTACCCACCAAGCCCAGGCTCTGCATGGTCTGCGCGGCGGTGAGCTGATCGGCATTTGCATCATCAAAAGTCAGGGTGACGATGGTGGGGTTGGCAGCTTGGGCTGCAGGTGCGGTGATGCCGGCGGTGACGCCGGTGAAAGCGAGTACAACTACAACGGTGGATAACCAGGTAAACCATCTACCGGGGATCGTCCTTTTGAACGTCCGGTACTGGTCAACTTGGTTAGTACGATGGGGGAATTTCATAGGGTCTGGCTCGATTCTAGACAACGGCCTGGCCGGACATACGGGCGGCGCGGGGCGAAAACACCCTGCGCTGTTCAGCGCATGAGGGCGCGCCGCCCAGTCAGCGCCCTCCTGCCGAAATACCCCGGTGCCCGGGACAAACCCCAGTCATGGCCACGAGGTCCACTACGGTGTCACCGTAAGGCGGCCCGAACCGGGGGAATAAGAGTAGCTTCTACCCGTCTTCCAGCCGGGTAGTTACCCGGATTGGCGAAATTTCCGGCCGCACGGATCCTCCACTCGGGAAAGCAACGTCAATTTGTTAACCAAACCTTCCCCTTGCCGTCACGCCCATTCCCCCGCGTCGCCAACCTCCGCGCACACCGTGGAGGGGTGAGGATCGCTATCGTTGCCGAATCATTCCTGCCGCTCATGAACGGGGTCACGCACTCCATCCTGCGGGTGCTGGAGCATCTGCAAGAGCGAGGCGACGAAGTGATGGTGATTGCGCCGTCGACGTCGGACACTGCCGTCTCGGACGTCGTGAACGGCGCTTTCGTCCACCGCCTCCCCTCCGTGCCCTTGGCCGGATACACCAATGTGCGGGTGGCGTTGGGCGGTGTGAGCCGGGTCAAGAGAATCCTTGCCGACTACGCGCCGGACGTCGTCCACCTCGCATCCCCTTTCGTGCTCGGATGGCGGGCCGTGCAGGCCGCGCACCAGCTCGGCATCCCCACGGTTGCGATTTATCAAACCGAGGTGCCGAGCTACGCCGCCCGGTATGGCCTCCCCATGCTGGAGAACTGGGCATGGAACCGGGTGGACAACATCCATCTTCGGGCGGACCGGACGTTGGTCCCGTCCACGTTCGCGCTCAACCAGTTGCGCGGCCGCGGGATCTTAAGGGTGGGCATGTGGCGGCGCGGTGTGGATACCGCGCGGTTCTCCCCCACCAAGCGCTCGACGGCGTGGCGCGCCTCCGTAGCGCCCCACGGCGAGCGCATCATCGGCTATGTCGGCAGGCTCGCGGTGGAGAAGCAGGTGGAGGACCTTGCCGTTCTCGCGGATCTGCCGGGAACCCGGCTTGTGATTGTTGGCGACGGTCCGCAACGCGCCGCCCTCGAAGCAGCACTGCCAAACGCTTTCTTCACCGGGTTCCTGGGCGGCGAGGAATTGGCCCAAATAGTGGCCGGCCTTGACCTCTTCGTTCATCCTGGCGAGTTCGAAACCTTCTGCCAGACGATCCAGGAGGCCATGGCCTCCGGCGTTCCCGTCGTGGCCACCGGCCGCGGCGGTCCCCTCGACCTCGTGGAAAACTCGCGCACCGGCTGGCTTTACGAGCCGGGAGACCTCGCGCAGTTGCGGGCCTACGTCCAGGACCTGGTGGGCGACGACGCCAAGCGCCGCGCGTTCGGAACGGCGGCACTCGCTTCGGTCCAAGGACGAACCTGGCCGGTGCTGAGCGCGCAACTTGTCCAGCATTACGAGGCAGTGATCGCCGGCGAAGCGCTCGTGGAGCCTGCCGCCGCGCCAAGCCCGGTTCAGCCGGCCGGGCTGCTCGCGGCCGGGCTCGAACCGGCCGAGTCTGCCACCATTTCCGTGACTTCCAGCAAAGGACTCCCAGCATGAAAATCTCCGTTGTAGGCTGCGGCTACCTCGGCGCGGTGCACGCCGCCACGCTCGCATCGATGGGCCACACCGTGGTGGGCATCGACGTTGACGCCCAGAAGGTCGCCCACCTGAACAAGGGCTTCGCGCCCTTCCACGAACCCGGCCTTGACGAACTTCTCCGGGACGGCTTCGCCACCCAACGCCTCACGTTCTCCACCGACTTCGCCGATGCCGCCGACGCCCAGACGCACTTCCTCTGCGTGGGCACCCCGCAGTCCAAGACCTCGGATACCGCGGACCTCTCGTACGTGATCGCCGCCACGAAGAGCCTCCTCCCGCATCTGGCGAGGGGCGCCGCCGTCGTCGGCAAATCCACCGTTCCCGTGGGAACAGTGGACATGCTCCGCGGCATCCTTGCCCGCAGGCCGGATGTCCTGCTCGGCTGGAATCCCGAGTTCCTGCGCCAAGGCACGGCGGTCAAGGATTCCTTGGTACCGGACCGTTTGGTGTACGGCGTGCCGGGCGGCAAGGACTCCGCCGCCGGCGCCCCGGTCACGGCCGCGCTCGACGCCGTCTACGAACCGCTGATTTCAGCCGGGATACCGCGGTTGGTCTGCAACTTCGCGACGGCCGAGCTCATCAAGTCCGCCTCCAACGCATACCTCGCCACGAAGCTCAGCTTCATCAACGCCATCGCCGAACTGTGCGACGCCTCGGGGGCCGACGTCACGGAGCTCAGTGAGGCGATGGGGCTGGATCCACGCATCGGCAACCGGTACCTGCACGCCGGCCTGGGTTTCGGCGGCGGCTGCTTGCCGAAGGACATCCGCTCATTCCGCGCTCAGGCACAAGCGCTGTCCGTGCCCTCCCTCGATGAGTGGATGGGTGTGGTCGACTCCATCAACGTGGGCCAACGCGCCCGCGCCGTGGAGGTCGCCCGCGAGATGTGCAAGGGCTTCCTGTGCGGCCGGACCGTCACCGTGTTGGGCGCGGCCTTCAAGCCGGACACCGACGACATCCGTGACTCCCCCTCCCTCGACGTCGCACTCCAACTGGCCGCGGCCGGCGCCCACGTTACCGTGACCGATCCCAAGGCCATCAACAACGCGTGGATGCGCTACCCGCAGCTCCGCTTCGAAGCGTCCACGACCCGCGCGCTCGAAGGCGCCGAGTTGGTGCTGCTGCTCACCGAATGGGACGAATACCGCGCCCTCTCACCCGCCGTCGTCGGTTCGCTTGTACGACGCCGGATGGTGCTGGACGCGCGGAACGTCCTGGATGCTCGAGCATGGCAGGCGCAAGGCTGGACGGTTCGCGGGCTCGGAACCGGCTCCAGCGTTGAGCCTTCGGTCCCGATAGCTGAAATCAAGCCTGCTGTCCTTCCCGTCGAACCGCTCAACACACGGCCCTTCATTGTCGGTTCGCCGGCCAAGGCACCCTCGACGCGACGCTAAGCCTTCTTGGCCGGGGCTGGCTGCCGCGGCCGGTCCGGGCCGGCGAGAGGGCCCCGAACGGCTCTCAGTGTTTTAGCCCCGCGAACACGTAGACGAGCCCTCGCGCACACGGAGATCGGGCTTGTTCACACTGAGAAACGGCCTTTGGCACACGGATTTTTCCGTTTTTTACACGTAGACGCCAATTTCACCGAGAGAATCTGAACCGTGGATGGCCTTCCTTTTTGGAGGGGCACCACTCTTCAGGGCCAGCGAAACCGTTGGCCGTTCTACTCGAGAAATGGGGTTGTAGTGGAATCAACAATGACGAAAAGGACCGGCCTTCAGGCTGCGGCCGCGGCGGCGCTGGCTGTGGTTGGCATCTTCGGCGCGAGCTTGGCTGTTTCGTGGATCGCGGGGTCCCTTGGCATTTCTGCCGCGGCGGCGTCCCAGATCATGCACGCCATCGAGGTCGGAGGCTGGGCACTCGTTGTCATCGGCACAATATTCGGGGCAGGAATCACGGGTGCCTTGATCGCCACGGCTCGAACCATCCTTTTCCGCATCGGTCGGGCGCAAGCGGTCGCCTAAATCGATGCTTGCTAAGACAGCACGCGTGCTTGGGGGCATCCCTGGATGGTTGCTCCCAAGCACGGGCCTGGCCATGGCTGCCATAGCCTTCTTCGGCTACTCAGCAGTGGACCTGTCCTGGATCCGGGACGCCAGGGACATGGGCGGAAGCCCCCTCTACGGCAAGGACTTCCTCCAGATCCTTGGGCGGAACATCGGCGCGGCCTTGGTGCTGTATTCGGGGGTCGCGACCCTAGGGCTGACTACGCTTCTCGGGGCCGGAATCCTGGCGCTGTATATCGGGGCGACAGTGTCCCTCGGGGTGCATTCCGTCGGCAGCGCCGGCCTGGTTGCCGACGTCATATGGTACGTCCCGTTCGAATTCTTCGGCCTGGTGATGGCGGCGACCGCTGGATTCCAGCCCGCCGCGGGCCTGGCACGCCGGCTGCTGATGAAGAACGAGCCCCCAACCCTGAGATCGTTCATCGACGACATGGCCCGGTCCCTCGGCACTTTGCTCATTGCCTTGGCCCTCATCATCCTCGGTGCCGCCATTGAGGCCATCGTGATTCAGCTCAAGTCCTGAGGAGGATTTCATGACCAGCACGGAAGACGGCCGAGAGTCCGAAACCGTCATCAGCGTCGCGAGGGTCGGAAAGTTGCGGCCCGAGCCGTCATCAGCAAGGGGATGGGTCTCCACGTCCCGGGGTCTATGGATCGCCAGCTACATTCTGCTGATGGTTTTGGTGGCCCTGAGGCTTCCCCTGACCAGAAAGTACCTCAACGCGAACGTTCCGGCGGACGTGCGCTCGGAAATCGGCGACGATCGCTTGCTAAGCCTCTCCATGACGGTCGGCACCGTCATGTTCTTCCTGCTCTACGCCGTAATCATCGCTTTGTATTTCTCCCTTGCCGCGTTCCTGGACAAACGCGTAATCCCCGGAAAATCGGTACTCGCGGGCCGCGTCAATATCGGTGCCTTCTTTGTGATCGCCATTTTCGCCACGATCCCCGTGAATCTGTTCAGCGTGCTGTTTGGCGTCATCCAACCGCGTGATGTCCCGGGATTCTGGGCCTATTTCCCTTCAATGGCCCTCGTTGCCTTGGCGATCTTCTACCGGCATTGGCGCGGGTTTTCCACAGGCAGGAAGATCCTCGTTGTGCTCTCAGCCATCGGCCTGTCAACAATAGTTGCCATCGGCTGACCTTCTTCAACTACCTCCCACGGACAGAAATCCTCAATGAATACTCAGCTTTACAGCCTTCTTCTACGAATCGTGGGCCTCACGGTCGCTGCATTCTCCGGCATTTCCCTCGGCCTCGTGTGGGCTTCTCCTGCCCCGGAAGGCCTCAACAATATCGATCCGCTCGCCGTGAAGAACGGGGCAGTCGCCATACTTCTCGTCTTCGGAGTGGCGGCACCCTTGATTGCGGCCTTTAGCCCGGCCGGGAAATGGCTACCGCTCAAGGCGGCTGTTTTCGCCGTCGCCGGTTTTGCCAACGCGGCGGCCCTGAGCCCGCTCATCGTTGTCCCGTTCCAGGGAACGACGTCGGCAATCGCCGTCGTTTGTGCGCTCGGACTAGCGGTCCTCACCATTGTGGCCTTCATGGACTCAGTCCAGAAGAAGAGTCCGAGGAGCAAGTTCTAGGTGCTGATGAGGACCACGGTCTCTCCCGTCGCAGATGCCGGCCGGACGTCGAACGCCAGGGTCCGTGCCGCATCGGTCCGCCGTTCCGATTATCGGATCCTGCGGGACTTCCGGGCGTTCGAAATCGTCAACGCGATGCGTTTGCCGCTCACCCTCGATGGCTTCAGGGCCCTCGCGGTCTTCGGATCGATAGCACTGGCCGTGCTCGCAACTATGGTGTTCGCTTCCACGATGTCCGTTCTCCGCGACGGCCCGCTCCGCCACGACACGGCCGCCGTGCTCAATTGGGGATTCCTCGGGATCCTCTACTCCGCTGCGGCGACCGTTCTCAGCGAGGTGGTTTCGAGCCGACGGCTCGCAGTTTCCGGCACTCCGCACCTGGAGCTCTTCCGGGCGATGGAGCTTCCCCTCCCGCAGGTTGTTGTGAGATACGGCTTGCTCCCGGCACTTCGCCGCACGGGGCTCCTTTGGTATTCGGCTGCGGTATTCCTCCTTGTCTTTTTAGAGGAGACGACGAGCTACCTCAACGTCGTGCTGGCTTCGGTCTCCGTCCTGGTTTTCGCCTCCTCTGCGTGTGCCTACTGCGTCCTCCATTTCGCTTCAACACCTGCACGACGGATAGGCCTCCATTGGCTGTATTGCCTCTTGGCTCTCAGCCTCGGGCTCTTGCTCGGGGCTGTCACCGGGTTCCTCTTGCCTCAGCTCTCCCGGCTCAACGGCCTCGCCAAGGACCCTTCGCCCTTCCTTCCAGCGTTGTGCTTGCTGGCGGCCGCTGCGTCCGGGACATCGATCCTCCTCGGCATCCGCGCATGGCGCCGCCTCAGCTATCGCAGGATTTCCTTCAGTACAGAGCGAAGCGGCAGGCAACGACCGCTGACGAAGTTCGTGGTATTCGTCGTCACGGATCTGTTGGGCAGCAAACAAGGCTCTGTGATCAGCACCATCGTCCTCGCCTGGATCGCCGTCATCGGCATCCTCCTGGGCGCCAGGGGCATCCTTCCCGTCCACTCGGCTCTCGGTTCCGGGGAACTGCAAAAATCCTTGATCGGTGTTGCCGTGCTCTTGAGCTTGGGAGTCACGGAACCGATGCTGAATCGGATCGGGCCCACCGCGAAGCTGTACCACTACCGCTTTGCCTGGGAGAACGGCTACTCCGCCAACGCCATCGTTGTCCGGCTTGTCGGGATCTACGTTATGGCGGGGGCCGCCGCCGGTGGATTTGTTTTCCTGGGGGCACTTCTCGCCTTGGACATTCCGGTTCCCGGTGCTGTTCTCGCGGGCGTGATCGTCGCCGGCTCCGGAGTCGTCGCCGAATCGCTCTCCCGGCCGCCGGCCGCCACCGACGGCACCAAAGCCAATGATGTGCTGGACGCCCTTTTCACCCTCCTCCTCATCTCACCTTGTTCGCTCATCCTTGTTGTCAGCCCTGAGTTCAGCACCGTGCTGTTGTCGGGCTATTCCATCCTCTTGATCCTGGGAGCCGCCGTATGCCTACGCCAACGTCTTTTGAAACTTCGATCGAGATTGACTCTGTAACCGTCGGCTACCGGCAGGGCTCACCTGTCCTTGAGGGACTCAGCCTCAGCATGAGCGGGCCGGGACTCTACCGGGTGGCGGGCAGCAATGGCAGCGGAAAGTCGACCTTCCTTGAGCTCATCAGCGGCTTCCTCCAACCTTGGGCCGGAAGCGTTCGCCTATGCGGTATCGACGCCGGTTCTCCCGACGCGCGACACGTACGGAGCGTCTGCCGCACGACCCCGGCCCTCTACCCCTCCATGACTGTTCACGATCATCTCGCTCTTGCGGCCCGCTGCCGGCAGGTCGGCCCGGAGTCCGGACTCGCCCGACTGGCCAAATACGGACTGCAGGACTGGGCTGAACAGCCCGTCTCCATGCTGTCGACGGGCAATATCCGAAAGCTCTGGTTGCTCATGTGCACCGTTGCCGATACCCCTGTGGTCGCCATCGATGAACCTTTCAATGGCATGGACCTCCAGGGCATCGAGGCCCTGATTTGCGAGCTCGGCGAATGGGCACAGCACAAGGTGGTGGTCCTCATCTCCCACACAGTTCCGGACCAACTGACCGTTAGCCGTTCCTTCGTCTTCAGGCCGGAAGGAGCAACGCTGTAGTCCGGAAACCACCATGTCGGCTCACTCGGAAGGCCGTTTCTCCCGGAACGGGGACGAATCCCGGACAAGGTCAAAAAGCGCGGTGCGGGACGGGCTTCCCGTCTTGCGCAGCGCGTTGGAGATGTGGCTTTCCACGGTCCGGATGCTGATTCCGAGATGCTCGGCGATCTCGGGGTTCGAGCGATGACCGGCCAGGGCGGCTATCTCAATTTCCCGGACGGTCAGGGGCGAGTAGCTCCCCGAACTAAACGCGATGGGCTCATCCTCCGAGGGAAAACGTGTCGCGAACATGGAGTACGCCCGGTCCATCGCGGCCGCCCCGACGGTATTGTCCACGAAGGCGTACCGTTTGAAAGCACCGCGGAGCAGCATCCGTACCTGGTAGAAATCGGCGTCGGGCTCATAGTGTTCGAGCAGCACGCCGAGCATTTGATGGTCGTCCTCCACCACTGCGGCAGCAATTGCCACAAGCTGATCATGGGACGTGGAGGGGGCATACTCCTTCAAGGTCTGCCGAAGGATTTCGAGAACCAATCGGCCAGGGAGCAGGCACGTGAAGAACAGCGCGGAATAGATCGCCTCCAGCACATAGCCACGTTCGAGCTGCCGTTGGATGAGTTTCGCGGCTTTGGCGTCGAATACAGCGGGGATGAGGGGCCGCGCGGCGACCAGTTCGTAGACTCCTCGTGCGGTCCCGGGGAGTGGTCCGATGTCTTCAGCTTCGCGCCGCGCCTGGGTGGCCAGGGTTGCTGCTGGCAGGATCGCCGACGTCGCGGTCCTCAGTCCAGCGAGCCTCAGCATGGCGTCGTGAAGGGAAGCCACGAGGAAGCCTGGCCGCCCCATGGCAAAGATGCTGCTCATGAGGTACTCGGCATCGTCGAAATAGCCGCGGTACATGAGGGCTTGGGCAGCAACATAGGTAGTGGAAACCATCCCGAATTGGTCCAGGTTGCGGCGGGCTTCTGAGCGCTGGTCGAGGGCAAAGACAATCGATTCATCAATCCGACCCGAGCTGAAAAGGGCCATTCCGCGGATGAACGGTTCGGCTCCTGGAATGCCCCTTAACCCGTTGGAGGTGTCGATGGCTTTGAGCGCGGCGGAAGGGTTGAAGCGATAGAGTTCCAGAATCCCTCGGATGCTGGAAATGACACCGCTTTCCGGGTGGCGATCGTGCAGCTGCGCGAAGGTTTCGTCGAGATTCTCCGGCATTCGCTCATAGGAAGCCCTGAGGAAAAGTTCCGCCGCTTCGGCTTCGGCGGACCATTCGGGACGTTCCTTACCGAAGCTCCTGAGTGCGCCGGCTGCAGAATCCAGTCCTTTGCCTTTATGGATCGCCCAAAGTGCTTTGGTGAATGCCAGGAACAGGAGTTCGCACGACTCTCCGCCCGGGGTCAAGGTCTGGGAAAGTACACGCTCAATTCTCGAAGCGTCGATCGGCGAGCCCCAGTAGACGCTCAGAAGCGCCACCGCGTTCGATACCGATCTGTTGGCATCCCACAGCTCGTAGCGTTGGCGCTCCAGGACGGAGATTTGCTCGTGAAAGTGGCGCGCCGTGGCTGCGTCGTCGGAGCTACGTTCAAGGCGCAGCGCGGCCAGGACCCTCACCAGCGAATCAGCTGAGTTGCCGTCAACGAGGGATTCCTGCGGCAATCCACTGAGGGCTCGCGTGATCCGGCTCTTCAAGACCCGCCTGCTGGTGAGCACCCTTTGACCACGGAAATAGTCGGCAAGGATCGGTGGGGTGATCGAAGCGCTGACATTGGTGTGGACATCCTCCATGACTGAAATGAGGCCGCGCTGCTCAAGCCTGTCGAGAACATCTGAATGGACCACTTGTTGCAGCACATCGAGAGGCGCCGTCCCGGCGATGGCCATGGCCTGAAGGCCCGTGAGTTCGTCGGATTCAAGTCCTTCGAGGAGGGATTGCACCGTGCCATGGAGGTGTTCATTCCACAGGGAGTCGCCTTTCATGTGCCACTGCCCGTGGCGGAGGACAATCGAGTCACTGAGCGCGGCAGTTTCCGCGATGCGAACCACAAGCCGCGGGTTCCCAGCCGATTTCGTCAGGATGCGGGCGGTGGTGTCAGCGTCCGCCGGAGCTCCCAGGACGTCGGTGATGAGCTCGTTCACCTGCTCGTAGCGGAGCGGATTCAGATGGACCCTGGCTTCGGGGCCGGGGCTGAGCACGGCCGGCTGTGCCATCGAGTAGATGGATGGCTCGCTCATGGTGACGATCATGGGCCGTTTCGTCCGACGGCGGACGGCATCCAGAACCGCTATTGTCTCCGCGTCGACGAACTCGAGGTCATCGACGACAAGCACGCGCTCTCCCGGCCGTGAGAGCCGGCTTGCCAGGGTGTCAGCCACACCCAGAACTCCGAACTGACCTATTCGAATATCCAGGCTCAGGCTATGAATTCCACCAAATGGTATTCCGCGGTGTGAGCGGAGTCCCGACATGGAATAAACCGTTGCTCCGGTCTTTTCCAGGTCAGCAATAGCTTTTTGCACCACGCTTGTACGGCCGCTGCCAGGCGCACCGACAATTCGAACCATCATTCCGCGAGCAACGTAGTCCAGCGTTCGCCGGACTTCTTGATCGAACACTCGCGATCCAACTTTCTCTGCTGCGCTGATCCAACGCTCTCCGGGCCAAAGGTGGTGCAAGGTCCAGACGATTCAACTGTTCCTGCCAACAGCCGGGGCGTTGGCAGGCGGACTTCCCACGCATTCCCGTGGAATCCCCCCAGGTGCGCCGACGAACCTCGCTCCAAGGGCAACCGTAGATTGCGAAACAGCCATCTCAGTGGTGTTTTGGCGAAACTCAGTGTGCTCGGGGATGCGTCTACGTGTGCCGACGTGGGGTTTTACTTCCCATCTACGTGTGCCCCAGTGAAATCTCAGTGTTCCGCCGGCGTCGAAGGGGGTGTGGTTTGGCAGGGGTTTCTCCATGGCTCTCCTGGTGGCGGTCTCATGTTTTTGACGCTACGGGGGTTTCGTGGCCGCCTCCAGACCGAACCTCGCGCATGTGGATATTTATTCGAATATATCTTTTCTTGATCGAACAAATATTCTAGTCTTGACTTTACGCCGCACTCTTGAGGTCGCAGTCAAGAGGCTTTCTCGTCCATGTGGACAACTTCTTCTTTTCTCGCATTTCAGATGCTAGGATCTGCTGACATTCACGTCGAAAACTGAATCATTGGGGGCAATAAATGAATACTCGCGCGCCTGAAAACAACGGGGAAATAAAGCACGCGTCGCACGACTTCTTGAAATCTCGCAAAGCCATTTTCAAGGTCTTCGCCATCGTCACGTCAACGGCCGCCGCGCTCGCCCTTACCGCCTGCGGCGGAGCCAGCCCAACAATTTCGCAGGCCGGCGCCACCCAATCGGCTTCGGCTTCGGGTTCGGCGACTCCCACCCCAACACCAACGCCGACGCCGACCGCGCCGAAAACCGCGTCCTGCGTGACGGAGAACGCGACTGAGAGCTATCCACCCAAGCAATTCATCTGCACAAAATCAGACGCGGGAGTCCTGCTTTGGATGGAAAGCTCAGAGTCCAAGAGGGTAACGGATGCGCGCGCGGCTGCAGCCGCAGCGGCTGCGAAGGCGGCGGCAGACAAGGCTGCATCTGACAAAGCGGCTGCCGATGCCGCTGCAGCTCAGGCGGCGGCAGCTCAGGCTGCGGCCCAGGCAAAGGCTGACGCCGATGCTGCTGCAGCGAAGGCACAACAAGACCAAGCCCAGGCCAGGCAGGTACAGCCGGTCGCGCCGCCCGTGGCGCCGTCGTCCGTCTACTACGCGAACTGTACGGCCGCCCGGGCCGCCGGCGCCGCACCGATCTATCGGGGGCAGCCCGGCTACAGGCCCGCATTGGACAGGGATGGCGACGGGATAGCCTGCGAATAACGGTTACACAGGACACAACCCAGGGACACCGTCGGATTCTGCTGGATCACACTGCTACAGCAAAAGCAGGGCGACACGCCAAATCCCTGTCGCTACCCGAATTCAGGTGTCGACAGGGATCTAGCGCATCCCCGGGTAATTTGCGCGTCGAGAGGTCCCCCACGCAACCCAAAAAAGAGGGCACAAAAAAGCAGGACCGGTCATTGACCGGTCCTGCTTTTTGAAATCCGAAGCTTAGAGAGCCTGGATGTTTACTGCCTGGGGACCCTTGGGGCCCTGCTCGACATCGAAGGAAACCTTCTGGTTCTCTTCGAGGGAGCGGTAGCCGCCCGAGTTAATTGCAGAGTAGTGAGCGAAAACGTCCTGGCTGCCATCTTCCGGGGAGATGAAGCCGAAGCCCTTTTCGGAGTTGAACCACTTGACGATACCTGTAGCCATTTTTTCAGTTTCCTTACTGAAGGTGGAGGTTGTCCCGACTGTCGGGCCTCCGGTGTGGGGTGTTCTCCACCGTTACTTCAGAAGGTCGCGGTTGATGAACCGCGGGAACTGCCTGAACTACCAAATGCCAAACACAACAACAGCTACAAGCATACAGGCCTTTGGGCGGATGGCTACTATTTGTCAAAATCCTTCATCTGCCGCGCGCCGCACTTCACGCCGGGGTCACTGTCCTCTCCCCCGGAAAATAGCTCGCCTCCCCCCTTCCCTGGAGCCTCAAGCGGCGTAGAGTTCCGCCATGGAACCGATTCGGGTCATCCTTCTTCCAGGAAGCGTTCTTCCGGCCCAACCCGCGTACGGGGCGCTGATCGACGCGCTGGGTCCCGACGTCGACGCCGTCGCGAAGGACCTTGAACTGTACGACGGCGATGAGCCGCCGCCTGGCTGGAGCCTGGACACGGAAATCGAGGGTGTCCTGCGCGAAGCCGACGCCCGCGGCTGGGAGACATTCCACTTGCTCGGCTATTCCGGTGGCGGGGCTGCGTCTTTGGCGTTCACCGCCAAGCATCCACAGAGACTGCGCAGTCTCACGCTCCTGGAGCCTGCGTGGGCGGGAAGCTGGGACTGGAGCCCGGGGCACACCCAGCTCTGGAAGGAGTATGAGGCGCTGGAATTACTGCCGCCTGATCAGTTCATGGCCGCGTTCATGAGGCTGGGCGTGAAGCCCGACGTCGTCCTTCCGCCACCGCCCGAGGGCGGACCGCCGCCGTGGATGGCCAAGCGGCCGGCGGGGATCAGGGCATTCCTGCGGGACTTCAAGATTTACGATCTGGACCGGGAACGGCTTGCTGCGTTCGCTCGGCCGGTGTTCTTCGTCCTCGGCGGCCTCAGCAACCCCGACGACTACGGCGAGGTTGCCGAGCGTTTATCGACGGTTTTCCCTGACTTCCGCCTCGAAGTGTTCCCCGATCGCCATCACTTCGATCCCCCGCACCGGATCGAACCCGAGCGCCTCGGCGCGTTGCTGCGCGAGCATTGGGAACGCGCGGATCGGGTTGTTTAGGGTGCCGTGTCGGTTCCCGTCAAAACATCAGGATCCCGGATATAGACTCATCGCAACGGCGCCCTGCCATGGGGCCGCTTGGCCACCCTGAGGGGGATGCGGCTCGATGAGTGAAGTGAATGTGCCGGGACAACGGCCGGTTTTGGACATCAGCGACTTGCACGTCGCGTACGGTGCGCGGACCGTCGTCGACGGTGTGAGTTTTCAGATTCACCGCGGTGAGATCTTCGGCCTGCTGGGTCCGAACGGTGCGGGGAAGACGAGCACACTCAGCGCCATCGAAGGGCTGGTTACGCCGAAATCCGGGCGGCTGCTGGTGGACGGAATCGACGTTCAAGAAGAGCCGCTGGACGCGAAAGCGCGGCTCGGGGTGCAACTGCAGTCCTCCAGTTTCCAGGCCGAATTGACTATTCAACAGATCGCGAAGCTCTACGGCGGGCTTTACGGGGTAAAACTCTCGCGCAAGCAAATCGGGATGAGCATGCGTTCCATAGGGCTTGAAGAAGAACTGGGCAAAAGGTTCAAACAGTTGTCGGGTGGGCAGCAGCAGCGGCTTGCACTGTTCATTGCCACGATTCACAACCCCCTCCTGCTCTTGCTGGACGAACCGACCGCCGGGCTGGACCCCCAGTCCCGCCGTGGACTATGGCGTCGCATCGAGGAACTCCGTGGCGAAGGCAACAGCATTCTTCTGACTACGCACTCGATGGAGGAGGCTCAGGCGGTGTGTGACCGGGTCGCGATCATCGATCACGGGGTACTGCTCACCACCGGCAAGCCGTCGGAGCTGATCGACAAACACAGGGACGATCCGCGGGTGCTTTCGGTCGCCCACGGCGCACCGACCTTGGAAGACGTGTTCATCGGACTGACTGGAAGTGAGATCCGTGACTAACACCAGCGTCGCCACTGTCCGCCCGCCTCGCGGCCTCGCCATGGGTTCGTTGCTTCGCGCGGACTCCATTGTGATGCTCAACAGTAAGACTTCACTTGTTTTGAGCGCCCTGCTGCCGGTCGTCATCCTTGTGGTCACAAGCTTTGGCAAGTCACAATCGCGGCTCGGAGGGTCAAACCTCCTCATCGGATTGGCGTTGACCCTTGGACTACTCACCTCGTGCCTGCTCGGATTCACCTTGGCCCTGGCACATGACCGTGAGATCGGTGTGCTGCAAAGGCTCCGCGTCACCCCGGCGCCCGACTGGATGATCATGACGAGCCGCCTTGTCGTCCAAATAGCCACGAACCTGCTCGCGTCCATCATTGTCGTCATCGTCGGCGCCATCGTTCACGGGCTCACGCTCAACATCGGCCAATACCTCTTGGTCATCATCATTGCGGTCCTCGGAGCGGCAATGTTCCTGTCCATCGGACAAGCCCTGGTCGGCTTGGTTCAGTCCACCAACGCCGTCAGCGCGATCGGCCGGTTGCTCATGATCTTCCTGCTGCTCCTCGGCCTCCTCGGAGGAAGCGGCATCCTCGGGGACGCGATGCAAACCATCGCGGACTGGTCCCCGGTCGGAGCCCTCCTGGCACTCTTCTCGGACGTCCTGAACCAGTCTGCCTGGAGCGCGGTCAGGACACCTATTCGCTCTTGGCCTGCGTGGGATACGTCGTCGTGTTCGCCTTCATCGGAATCCGCTGGTTCCGATGGAACTCGCGGTAGGGCGCGGCTACCCGCGACATCCCTCCCAGCTCACGCTGACGCCGGCTCCCATGCAAACCCGTCCGGGTCGGTGAACGGGCCGGCGTCGCTGCCGATCGCGAGCCGGTGCGATCCGGTGCCGTGGGGCGAGACACCCGCGTCCTTGGCGAGGGCGGGGCGCGCGTAGAGCCCTAGCTGGACAGGACTCGACGCCATGGCGAACTCGACGTATTTGCCGAAGCTCTTCCCAACGGAGAGACCCCCGTCGCCGTAGAACCGCTTGCTCGCGGAAACGTCCGCGACTGCCATCAGGAGCACGATCTTCTCGACGTCCCGGGTGGCCGGACCGCTGTCCTTTTTCGCCGACGTCGCGACCTTCCAGATCGCGCCGTCCGGGGCCTGGACGACGCCGCCGTAGCCCCGTGATTTTTCGACTTTAAGCCGAGGCCCCACCGACCGCTTCTCCGATCCTGACCGATGTGTCGTCAGTCCAGGCAGAGGCACAAAGGATGACCGGCCGGGTCAAGAAACACCCGGAATGTCGTTCCCGGCTGATTCTCGTGCTTGGTCGCGCCGAGCTCGAGCACAGCTGCCTCAGCGGTGTCGAGGTCGTCCACCACCACGTCGAGGTGCATCTGCTGCGGAACGTCCTGGCCGGGCCATTGTGGCGGCGTGAAGGACTCGACTTTCTGGAAGGCCAGCGAATCGCCGTAATCGGCGCGGATGGACCACCAGTCGTCGTCGTTCCGCTCGACTTTCCACTCGAGCAGGGCGCTGTAGAACTCAGCCAGGGCCTTGGGGTCGGGACAGTCGAGTACCACGACCGGGAACCGTGCGATAGCCATGGCCAACACTCTAGGACCGTTTCCGGAGGATCGCATCAACTTTCGTTCGCGGAATATACCCGGAATTACCGATACCGCGTGGCGAGCTCTGGGCTCTGCGCCCCGAAAGCGGCGAGGTCTGCGTGGAAGACGGCATCGAGAAGGCCGACGTCCTCCACGCCCGGTGCGCAGACGGTTTCGCCCAGTTCCAGGCCGCGCAAGCTTGCCGTGACGACGTCGGCGGCGCTCATCCGCGGCATCCTGCTCAAGTCCATGCCTTGGCGCTCGTGGAACTCGGTGGCCACCACTCCCGGGCACACGACTTGCACCGTGATTCCGGTGCCCTCCAGCTCCGCGCTGAGGGTCTGGGACATCGCGACGAGGTACGCCAGGCTGCCGCCGTAGACGACGCGGCGGGGCATCTGGGCGTGCGGGGCCGGGCCACCGAAGGCGATCATGCCGGACACGTTGATGATGGTTCCCCCGCCGCGTTCCTGCATGCCCGGGATTGCCGCCCGGCTCAGCATGGTGGGCGCGAGAACCTTGACGTTGACGAGTTGCGTGGCTTTGTCGGCGGGAAGTTCGGCGAAAGGCATGTAGTGCGCGACGCCGGCGTTGTTCACGAGCATTGTTATCGGCTCGGTTGCGCAGATCCCGGCGACCGTGTCGATACCCGCCGGCGTTGACAGGTCGGCGACGACGGTCCGGACCGTAGTCTGAGGGTGCGAATCGGCGAACTGTTCCAAGCGTTCCTGCCGTCGGCCCACGATCACCAGATCGTAACCGTCGGCGGCCAGGCGTTCGGCGAATGCCTGGCCGATTCCAGAGCTGGCGCCCGTGATAAGTGCTAGCTTGCTCACTGTGGTTCCTCCTGTTGACGGCAATGACGTCCGTTCAACGCAACCACGGAGCTCACGTGCTGTCCACCTCCCGCACGCGAATGATGAGACGTTCTTCTCAGCGCGTGGGAACGGGCGTTTGGGTCGATGCTGGAACGGCGGCGAGGTTTCTGTAGAGCACGGAGTTGAGCGTCGTGTGCCCTTTGTCGTCGGTGACGTAGACCTCCAACGTGAAGATGCTGTCATTGTGGTCGAGCGTGAACTCGATTGTCGGGTTTGTGGCGGATATTGTCCCTTGAGAGACGATTCGGCCGTATCTCTGTTCCGGGACGCTGAGATCCGTACCGTGCTGCGCGGGGTCACGGATGAAGTATCGGACCGTGTACGGCGCTGACGGCAGGGATCGAATTGTCGGGAAGAAGGTGAAGTCTCGCGTACCGGTGGTCGGATACACCTTCGCACGCCACTGGTAGGCGGTAACATCGGGAGTGAGCCGGTCGCTGAGGTCGCGGACGCCGGTGCGGTTAGTTTGGTCATCGAAGCTGCGATTGTGGCTACCCAGGGCTTTGGCAACAGGTCCGAGTCCGACACCGAGACTTAGGCCGAGCCCAATCGAGACAACCGGGAGGATGATCGCCCACATGAGCGCACGGCGCCGCAGGCCCGTTCGCACGGCCTGCCGGTGCATCGAGAGTGTATAGGGTACGACGCCAGCGGAAACGGTTCGCGAGTACGGGTTGCCGCCCGCCCGGGTCCAAGCATCAATGTACGCGGCCCGCGGCGGCAGCGAAGCTTCCGTCCCTCCGACTGGGTTCCAATACGACAGGAATGGCATGGGCAGGTCCCGGAGCCGGTCGTACGGGTCCTTGGTCGTGAAGGTCGGCACCATGCGGTACTGAACTGCCCCACGAGCGGCGTACTGGTGGAGGTAGGGGTGAAAGTCTTCAAGCTGCATACGCGGGACAGTGACCCGGACGACGAATGCCCTGGTCACGATCGCCTCGTCCCGTGTGAGCGTGACCCACTCTCCGGCATGCCAGAGCAGGACAGCGCCCGAAATCGCCGAAATTACTGATGCCGCCAAGATGAGCGCCTCGACCCAAAACGGAATGATCGTGCTGTTGCTCTCGTTGACGAGGATCGAACCGGCGATCGCCGCCACCGCGATCACCACGAGTCCAGCACCGAGTGCCGCACCAGCCCAACGCGGCATCCGCAGTGCGCGAATCTGGGCTGGAAGATCATCCTCGCGGAAGTGATCACCGGAATTCGGAACGAACATCGCTACCCCCAACATCCAACGGGAAAGGCCCCGGGCACGATGCTGCCATAAGCTGACCCAGCTGGATGGTCGATTAACGAATCCTTGGCAATTCTTCGACAAAACCTTGCACTCGGGTCTCGATCCCCCTGCTCAAAAGCTCCCGCACGCGAATCGCTCGGCGTAAAGTTCATCCAAGGGATCGGAAGGATAGCTCATGGAGACTGCCCCGCCCAGAGCCGCACAACAGATCAGAGCGGCACAACAAAACCGCCCCCTCGAAATCGACACGCTTGTTGTCGGTGGGGGCCAAGCAGGACTGGCCACGAGCTACTTTCTCAGCCGGGCCGGCGTCGAGCACGTGGTCCTTGAACGGCGACCCGCGCTGGGTGGCGCGTGGCAGGATCGCTGGGACGCGTTCGTGCTCAACACGCCGAACTTCTCACTCGACCTGCCCGGGATGCCGTATGCGGGGCCAGAGCCGGAGGCGTTCATGGCACGCGACGACGCCGTGGACTACTTTCGAGACTACGCGCGGAGGATCGACGCCCCGATCCGGACCGGCACCGATGTCACGTGGATCTCGACGTCGGATGGCCGCTTCAGCGTTGAAACGTCCGACGGTGGCTGGCGGGCACGCAATGTGGTGCTGGCGACCGGCGCATATCGAATACCCAAGATCCCAGCTTTGGCCGCCGGACTTCCAGGGGACGTCCTGCGGCTTCACACACACGACTATCGCACTCCGGAGCAACTGCCGGACGGCGCCGTGCTGATTGTCGGGACCGGGCAATCGGGCGGGCAGATCGCGGAAGACCTGCTCGCGGCTGGGCGTGAGGTTCATCTAGCAGTGTCGATGTGTCCGGAGGCGCCGCGCCGGTATCGCGGGCACGACATCATTTATTGGATCCTGCAAGCCGGAATCCACGGGCCCGAGTACGGGGTCAACGCCTTGACGGTCGGGCAGCTGCCCTCCCCCGCGGCACGGTTCGCCTGCAATCCCCTGCTCTCCGGCACCAACGGCGGTCACGACATCCACCTCCGCGAGCTCGGCCGCCAGGGCGTCCGGCTGTACGGGCACCTGGAAGCAGCCAACGACGGCGAACTCACTTTCACGGCCGACCTCCGCGAACGCCTCGCGACAGTCGAGGCCGGGTTCGGCCAGCGTATGGGCCGTGCGCTCGACGCCTACATAGCCGCCGCTGGGATCGACGCGCCTGCGGCTTTGCCTGCGTCGTCGGACGACTGGTTGCCTGCTTCGTCACCGGCACGGGTCAGCCTGGCCGCCGAGAACATCACCTCGGTGCTTTGGGCGACCGGTTACCAGCTCGACCTCAGCTTTGTGGACATTCCTGTCCTGGACGCCTGGAGTTATCCGCGACATGTCCGCGGCGTCACCGAATGTCCGGGGCTGTTTGTGGTGGGGCTGCCGTGGTTGACGGGGCATTACTCTTCGATAGTCGGCGGAGTGGGCGTGGATGCCGAGCATGTTGCGGGGCGCGTGGCCGGGCGCGTCCAGCCATAGGGAACATGGTTGCGGTAAGGGCCCCCGTCATCGCGCATTTCCGCGGCACGGGCTGGATGGGTCTACCAAAGCAAAAGCCTTGTGGAATCGCAGATTCCATCCAGCGACGAACGCTCACAATCGGTTTAACCGCCGAACTCCTCATGGAGGGCCAGATGATCGCCGGTGACGTCGACGAGCAGGGGCATCACCCGTGGCCCCACTCAACGGGAGACGCAATCGAACGGATCACACGCACCGGGTTAACTGAATGGCCGGACGACTTCCCTACCCCGCGGGCGATCGTGTGGCTCGCTAATACTGAGGCCGGCAACCGAGTTGGTCGGGAGGTACTCGCCCGCGAAGCCCAGACCGAGTGATTCTCGCTCCGCAATCAGAAGCCTCATCAGGGCACGTCGGGGACGTCCTCAAATGCACGCGGAGGGACCCCCGGCGTGCGACTGCGCTGGGGGTCGTCTATTCGTGCACAAGGGGTGCTGCGAGTCCGGCGAGCAGGATGCTGATGCCTTGGTCCAGTTCGGCGGCGCCGTCGTAGTCGGCGAGGAC
>NZ_MTPV01000037.1:0-32858 GCF_002009585.1 Arthrobacter sp. SRS-W-1-2016
TCAACAGCCTCGGCTACGACGTCACGATCACTCCGGTCACCGCAGCCTGATCCACCCCTACTTTTGTATTAGTTGGGTAGGCGACGACGGCGGGACCCGCCTACCGTCGTGAGCGCACCTAACGTTGCCGGGCCACCCAGCGCACCGAGACGGTGGTGCAGACGCAGAACGCGGCCACCGAGCCAAGGATGACGAGGAGCGGCACGGTCCAGCTGCCGGAGATGCCGTGCACGTAGCCGATGATGGTGGGAGCCAGGGCCGCGAAGCAGTAACCGACCCCCTGCACGACGGCGGACATCTTGCCTGCCGAGGCCTGGTCGCGGGCGAACCTGATGATGGCGATGAAGATGACCGTGATGCCGCCACCCTGGGCGACTCCCCCGAGCGAGGACCACAGCCACCACCAGCCCGGGGCCAGCAACAAGCCCAACGGCACCGTGAGCCACAAGGCACCCAAGGTGGCCGCTACCGCCGTCGTACTGGTAAAACGGGCGAGCAGCGGCACGCCGAGGCCACCGACAATCGCGAAAATCTGGAAGAGCGACGATCCCGCGCCGGCTTGTGCGGTTCCCATGCCCAGCTCGTCGGCCAGGAAGCTCGGAAGCCACGCGGTCACGCCGTAGTACGAGAATGCCTGGCCTGCGAAGCCGAGCGTCAGGCCAACGGTCAGCCAGCCAACGCCGGCAGCCTTCCCGCCCCGCGATCCCTCGGCGGCCGGCACCGCAGCCGGAACGAACGCTCGGCGGGCACCGACCGCGGGGATCCAGAACACGATGGCCACCAGCGCCAGGAGGGCACTCGCCGCGAGGGCAAGCCGCCAACCCACAAGTTCCGCGAGCGGTGCGGTGGCCACCGAGGTCAGGAAGGACCCGATGTTCAGGGCCGCCGTGTAGACGCCCATCGCTGTTGCCTGGCGCCGCGGCGCGAAGTCCCGGCGGATGATGAGCGGCACTGCGATGTTCCCGATGGTGATGGCGAGGCCGATGAGGACCGTACCTGCCATGACCGGAACGCCGCCGCCGCTTGAGCGGATCACGACGCCGGCCAGCACGCCCGCCAGCGTGAGCATCACTGCGAATTCAGCGCCGAACCTGCGTCCCGCCATCGAGGCCAGCGGCGCGGCGAGCGCGAAGCAGAGCACGGGAATGCCCGTCAGCAGCCCGAGTTCCACGGGTGAGAATCCAAGGTCCCGTTTGAGGGAATCCACCACCGGCGCCACCGCGACGAAGGGTCCTCGCATGTTGAGGGCGATGAGGCCTATGCACGCGAGGATCAGCCAGCCTCTTGGGACCTTGGCGAGGAATTGGCTGCTCATGGGGTGCGCTGGAGGGCGGCGAAAGTAGACATCACCTTCATTGCTATCACGGCATGCAGCGACGGAACGCCATAAGTCGCCGCTCAGCCCGTTGCCTGCAGCGTGGCTTCAATCACGGCCGGGGACAAAACGTGCTGGGTGACCATCTGGCTAGCACCGAGGATCGCGGCCTGGTCGCCCGCCATCGAGATGCCGATGCGCAGGTGCGAGGTGGCCAAGGGAAGGGAGCGCCGATAGACGACTTCGCGGATGCCGGCCACAAGGTGCTCACCGGCCTCCCCCATGCTGCCGCCGATCACGATCATGGAGGGGTTGAGCAGATTGACCACGGTCGCCAGGACATCGCCGACGTCGCGTCCGGCCTGCCGGAGTGCCTGGATCGCCTGGAGGTTTCCGTCGGCCACGAGATGCAGCACATCGCCGCCGTTGCTGGCAGCGAGTCCTTGGGCGTGGAGCTGGCGGGCGACGGCGGGTCCCGAGGCGAGCGCTTCAAGGCAGCCGTAGTTCCCGCAACGGCAGAGGACGTCGTCGCCGCGGGGAACCCGGACGTGGCCGAGGTCCCCGGCCGTGCCGTTGGCACCGCGCTGCAGCTCGCCGCTGCTGATGATGCCCGCGCCGATGCCCGTGGCGATTTTGACGAAGAGCAGATTGTCGTGGTCCGGCCAGTATGCCGTGCGTTCGCCGAGGGCCATGATGTTGACGTCGTTGTCCACGAGGACCGGGACCGGCAGCGAGCGTTGCATGTAACGGACCACGTCGAACCCGTCCCAGCCGGGCATGATCGGTGGTTTGATCGGCCTGCCGCTGTCGTGTTCCACCGGTCCGGGCAGCCCGATGCCGATTCCGGCAAGGTCTTCAAGCTTGCGGTCTGCCTCGGTGAGGAGCTCCCGCCCTGCAGCCACCACCCTGCCGAGCACCACCTCGGGACCGTCAGCGACTTCCTGCGCGAGGCGTCGCTCGGCCAAAACGGTTCCACCGAGATCGGTGACCGCGACGATCACGTGCGTAGCTCCGACGTCGACCGCCAGGACAACACGGGCCGCAGGGTTGAAGGCAAAGCGCGACGGCGGCCTGCCGCCGCTGGAACTCGCCTCGCCGGCCGGGCCCACGAGTCCGGAGTTCATCAGGGCGTCGATGCGCGAGGCGACGGTGGAACGGGCGAGCCCGGTAGTGATGGCGAGTTCTGCCCGGGTTCGTGCCTGGCCGTCGCGAAGAAGCTGAAACAGATCTCCTGCACGCGAAAGGCTCCCGGCGTCCTGTACGGGGCCGTCCTTGCCGGGGTCTTTTCCGGGTGCTGAGGTCATGCATCAGTGATAGCACGATTGCTTATGGGTGTCACGCAGTAAAAAGATTGTCGAATGTTTTTCAACTTTTGCTTGCTCATCGACAAAAGTCGTCGTAGGTTGTTTGTGAGAAGGGTCACGTAGCCCACGAAGCCACGCTGAAACTCCAGAGACTCCGTTTACGAAGAGGTAACTGATCTTGTCCAGCCACTCACAGGCAACACCGTTAGGATCACCGAAGCCCCTCGGCGTCGGCATCCTTGGCGCCGGCCCGGTCACCCAAGCAATCCACCTTCCCTCCCTGGCCCGGCTCCGGAACATCCTGGAAGTCCGCCACATCATGGACGTCGACGCCGCGGTCGCCGAATCGGTCGCAGCCCGCGTCGGCGCCAACCACAGCACCAGCATGGACGCGCTCCTGGGCGATCCCGACGTCGACATCGTGGCCATCTGCAGCCCCCACCAATTCCATGCGGACCAAGTCATCGCAGCGTGCCGCGCAGGAAAGAAGGCCGTCCTCTGCGAAAAGCCCTTCGCCATGAGCGGCGAGGAAGCAGCCCGGATTTCGGCGGTCAGCGCGGAAACGGGCGTGCCGATCATCGTGGGCGCCATGCACACCTTCGATCCAGGCTGGCTCGCAGCAGAAGCCAACTGGGGCGATCTGCCCGAGAACGTCCACACCATCCGCTCTTCCATCGTCCTTCCGCCCAATGCCCGCTTCGAAGACTTCGCCACCGAAATCATCACGCGGCCCGCAGGCGGCACCCCCGACTACAGCGACGTCGAGGTCATCAAGAACGCCCTCCGCGGCGGCATCATGGGACTCGCCATCCACGACCTCCCCCTCGTCCGCCGCTTCATACCGAACTTCGAGGACCTCGAAGTTCTGCAGGCACGCCATGTGCGCCCCTTCGGTTACGTGATCTCCCTGCGTTGCGGAAAACACGGCGCCGGTGACCGGATCATCGAACTCAGGGCGGCCATGAACTCCACCTGGAAGCCGGAATGGGCATTCGAAGCCATCTCGGACGACACAGCCCTTCGCGTGGACTTCACCCCTTCCTACGTGCAGGCGGGTTCCGCCGTCGCAACTATCACCCGCAATGCCGCGAGCACCACCTACGGACCCTTCGAGCACAACGGCTACGAGGGCGAATGGCGCGAACTCGCCCAACTGGCACTCGGCACAAAGCAACCGCCGTCCGCTGAGACCCTCATCAATGACCTCACCTTCGCGATAGCCATTGCCGACGCCACAGTGGATGTTGCGGCCGCGGAACACGCGAACAGCCATGCAGGAGCCCACTCATGAGCACCCAGTACACGGTCGCCGCCACCCCGCGGGCCGAAGAGAGCGGCGCGGTAGGACTCGCGGTCGCGTCGCTTCCTGCGAGCTTCGGCCCCGTGGCCGCCGGGGAGGCCGCACGGATCTCCGCCCTCGACGGCACCCCCGGCTGGACCACGGAGGCCATCAAGGCGATCGACGGCGGAGCATCGGGCATCGTCGTCGTCAACCCGGTCCCGGAAAATACCGCCACCCTGCTCGACGCCGCTGAAGCCGCCGGCGTAGCGGTTGTCCTGGACCAACGCTGGGCCTCCAACCCCGGCCTCGCAGGAGCCGAAGACGCCGTCCGCACGGTCGCCGGCCGCGCCGCGATGCTGGACACTGTCGCGACGGCCGCGGCAGGCACGGATCCGGAACGGCTGCTCACCGAGCATCTCGCCGCCGTCGTACGCGTCACCGGACAACTGGACGCGCTTCGCGTCCTGCGCCACGGTCCGCACGGCTACACGGTTTCCGGGCGGCTTGCCAACGGTGCCCCGGTTTCGCTCCAGGGCGTGCTGAGCAACTCCCGGGCCGCCGGCGTCGACTTCCGCCTCTACACCGACGACGGCGGTGTCAGCATTGCGGTCCCGGAACCGCTTGCCGCCTGGCCGGCCGAAGTCCGCGCTACCGGGCCCCAAGGGGAAATCCTCCTGCCCACGCTGTACGAATCCGCCCACCGCACCACCTGGCGCCGGCTCAAGGAACACCTCGACGCCGGCACTCTCCCTTCCGATCTGGCCGGCTTTGCGCGGTTGACGGAATCCATCGCGCACTTGACCTGAACCTGCACTTCTCCTCCACGCAACCAGCGCAATCGAGCAAAACAGAGCACCAAAGCAATCATTAGCCTTCTCGACGACGAGCCGGACCGCACCAAACGCGCAGACCACGCAGCGGTCCCGAAAGGAATCATCATGAATGTTCAGTCCGAAGCCAAGCGTAATTTCTCCCGCAGGGGATTCCTCGGCCTCACGGCGGCAGCAGCCGCCGTCCCCCTGCTCGCAGCTTGCGGGGGCGGCTCCAGCTCGAGCTCCGCCGGCGGCGCGATCAAGTTCTGGGACATGCCGTGGGCCACAACGGCCTATAACGATGCCGCGAAGAAGATCACCGACGGCTTCTCGGGGGCCAACAGCAAGGCCAGCTACCAGATCATCCAGTGGAACAACTTCTACCAGACGTTCTCCTCGGCCATCGCGTCCAAGACCGGACCCGCGGTGTCCACCGGTGGTGGATTCCAGGCGTTCCAGTTCGACCAGCAGGGCCAGATCGCGTACGCAGACAAGGTTGTCGACGCACTGAAGAAGAACGGCCAGTTCGATGACTTCCTGCCGGGCGTCCTGGAGCCGTTCAAGTCGGACAAGGGCTACGTCGCTGTTCCGTGGCAGCTGGACATGCGCCCCCTCTGGTACCGAAAGTCCCTCTTCGACCAGGCCGGCGTTGCGGTTCCTACCGACTGGCCCAGCCTGCTTGAAGCCGGCAAGAAGCTCAAGGGCATCGGCGCCGTCGGATTCGCGACAGGCTCCGGAGCCGGCAACAACATCGGCAACCACTTGATGATCATGATGATGATCAACAACGGTGGTGGCGTCTTCACCAAGGACGGCCAGTTGGACGTCATGAACGACCGCAACGTGGAAGCCACCGAATTCCTGCTCGAACTGGTCTCCAACGGCATCATCGATCCCGCGGCCGTCAGCTACACCTCGGACAACCTCGACGCGCAGTGGAAGAACAAGAAGGCCGCTTTCGGCATGTACGTGCTCGGCGTCCCGCAGCGCGTGGGAGACACCTCGGGGGACCTCATGGTGGCAAGCCCGATGGCCGGTCCGCACGGCGACAAAGCCACGCTGGTGTTCCCGAACAACATCATGATGTACAAGAACACTCCTTCCCAGGACGCCTCCGAGGCCTTCCTGACGTACTACATGGGCCAGCTCAAGACCCTCTGGCAGCAGAAGCTCATGAACGCCCTCCCGGTCTTCAAGTCCATCACCGAACTTCCCGAGTTTGCCGGCGATCCCAACAACGTCAAGATCGTCAAGGAATACCAGCCCATCGCGAAGACCTTCGCCGCCCAGGGAACCTCCCTCAACGCCAACCTCGCTGTCCTCGACGGCGGCCAGGCACTCAACCAGTTCACCCAGACCATCCTCACGGGCAAGACCGACGCCAAGTCGGCGCTGACAGCCTTCCAGAGCGGTCTCCAGTCAGTCCTCAAGAAGTAAAACGCCATGTCATCGACCACAACGCAATCGGGCCCGGGGGCGGGTCCCGTACCCACAACGGCGGCCTGAACCGCAAGAGCAAACTGTCGGGCCAGACCAAACGGACCTTCTTCTGGCTCCTCCTGCCCTCGATCGTCCTGCTCGTCCTGATCAACGGCTACCCGCTGATCTACGCGGGCGTCCAGGCAACCCACGACGGCTCCCTGATCGACACCGGCAACTTCGTCGGCGTCGACAACTTCGCCACCGTCCTGTCCTCGGCCGCCTTCTGGAAGGCCGCGCAGTTCACCCTGTGGTTCACCATCGTCGGCGTCTTCGGCTCCTGGCTGGTGGGCCTGGGCCTGGCCCTGCTCCTACGCACCAAGATCCCGGCGGGCGGCACCTTCAAGGTCCTGCTCCTCCTGCCGTGGGTGGTGCCGATCGTGGTGTCCTCCACGGCCTGGAACTGGCTCGTCGCCACCCCGGACAGCCTCATCCCTTCGATCTTCCGCAACCTTGGACTCGGCACGCCGCTGTTCCTGGCCGACCCGCACCTCGCCGCCGTCATGGTCATGGTCTTCAAGGTCTGGGTCAGCTTCCCCTTCATGATGATGATGATCTCCGCCGCCCTGGCCTCCGTGGACACCACCGTCTACGAAGCCGCAAGCATGGACGGCGCCAGCAAGTGGCAGCAGTTCACCCAGATCACGCTGCCGATGATCGCCCGCTCCACCTACATCAGCTGGATCCTGATGACGATCTTCTGCGTGAACGACTTCCCCACGATCTACCTCCTCACCGGCGGCGGCCCCGTCGACGCCACCACCTCCCTCGTGGTCCTGGCCTACCGCAGCGTCTTCCAGGACTTCCAGACCGGTCCCGGCGTCGCCATCGCCTTCCTCATGACCCTCACCCTCGTCGTCGTGTCGGTCTTCCTGTACCGCCAGATCCGAAAGTCGAGCGTCGAATAATGAGCGCAGTACTGCACGCCCACCCCGAATCCGGACCCGCGCTCGGCGTCGCGGGACCCCAGAAAACCCGCCGCACCCTCTCCGAAGCCGGCTTGCACGGACGCTGGTGGCGGTTTGTCCTGATCCTGGCCATCACCGCGATCGTCCTCGTCCCGATCATGGTCACTGTGATCCTCGCCCTCACGCCGGGCCCGAACAGCACCGCCACCGGCCTGACCCTGGAAAACATCACCGGCGTCTTCTCCAAGACCCTCGCAGGCACCTGGCTGACAAACAGCCTCATCACCACGCTCTCCACGGTGGTCGTCTCCGTCGCCGTCGCGGCGCCCGCCGGCTATGTCCTCTCCCGCGGCCGCTCCAAAGCCGTCTCCGGCTACTCCCTGCTGCTCTTCGTCATGCAGTCCTTGCCGATCATCACCTCCGTGGTGCCGCTGTTCATCCTGTTCGCAGGCATGGGACTCGTGGACAACCTGCTCGGCCTGATCATCATCTACGTCGGCTCCACCATGACGGTGGCCACCTGGATGATGGCCGCCTACTTCGATTCCATCCCGGTCAGCCTCGAGGAAGCCTCCTGGATCGACGGATGCTCGGTGTTCGGATCGTTCACGAAGGTGGTGCTGCGCAATTCCCTGCCCGGTATCCTGTCCACAGCCATCTTCGCCTTCCTCCTGGCTTGGAACGACTACCTCGTCGCGATCGTGTTCCTGCGCTCCAACGAAATCTTCACCCTCCCGGTCGGCGTGCAGTCCTTCTTCCAGCAAAACCTCACCGACTGGTCCGGCGTCATGGCCCTCGCCGTCGTCATGATGCTCCCGCCCATCATCGTTTTCGCCACCCTGAACAAGTATTTCAGCGTCGGCGGCATCGGCGGATCCCTCGCCGGCCGCTAATTCGAACCTTTTCATGCAACTGACAACGCAAAGGAAAACCATGTCTTACTCCATCCAGCTGTACACCTTGCGCAATGCCATCCAGGAAGACCTGCCGGGCACCATCAAGAAGGTTGCCGAGATCGGTTTCACGCAGGTTGAACCCTACAATTTCGTGGCAACGGCAAAGGAGCTGGGCGCTGCCTTGAAGGAGAACGGGCTGAGCGCCCCCTCCGGCCACGCGCCGCTGCTGAGCCAGGACCAGGATGAGATCTTCGCCGCTGCGAAGGAACTGGGCATTGCAACGGTCATCGATCCCTACTTGCCCGCAGAGCACTGGCAGAACGCCGAGGACATCCAGGCCACCGCCGCAAAGCTCAACGCCGCCGCGAAGAAGGGTGCCGAATACGGCATCCGCGTCGGCTATCACAACCACGCCTGGGAACTTGAGTCCATCATCGGGGGCCAGACCGCCCTGGAGTACTTCGAAGGCCTCCTCGACCCGGAACTCGTCTTGGAAGTGGACACCTACTGGGCTGCGGTCGGTGGCCAGAACCCCGTGGAACTGCTCGCCCGCCTCGGTGACCGCGTGAAGTTCATCCACATCAAGGACGGCCCCGGCACCACGGACACGAAAGCCCAGTTGCCGGCGGGCCAGGGCACCATCCCGGTGCTCGACGTCGTTGCTGCCGCCAAGTCCCTCGAAGTAGGCGTCGTTGAGTTCGACGACTACGCTGGCGACATCTTCGAAGGCATCGCCCAGAGCCTCGCCTTCCTCCACGCAGCACAGGATGTGAACGCATGAGCGCCGCAACGCACCAGTCCACACCGTCCACCCGCCGGGGACCCGTCGGCGTCGCCGTCATCGGTGCCGGCAACATCAGCAAGGCCTACCTGGACAACCTGACGGTCTTCCCGGACCTGAAGGTCCATGTCATCGCGGACCTGTTCGAGGAAGCCGCGGAAGCGCGGGCCAAGGAATACGGCATCCCGGAATGGGGTGGCGTGGACGCGGCCCTGAACCATCCCGACGTCGAGATCATCGTGAACCTGACCATCCCGGCGGCGCACGTCGAGGTGGCCACTGCCGCGGTGAACGCCGGCAAGCATGTCTGGACCGAGAAGCCGTTCTCCCTGGACCGCGAATCCGGTTTGGCCCTGTTGAAGACGGCCGACGCGGCGGGCATCCGCCTCGGCTGCGCACCGGACACCTTCCTGGGCGCAGGACTGCAGACGGCCCGCCGGATCATCGAACGCGGCGACATCGGCACCCCGCTGACTGCCCTGACCATGTTCCAGACCCCTGGCCCGGAGTCCTGGCACCCGAACCCGTCCTTCCTCTTCGCCCACGGCGCAGGCCCGCTCTTCGACATGGGCCCGTACTATGTCACCGCCCTGGTCCAGACCTTCGGTTCGGTCCGCAAGGTCGCCGCCGTCGGGTCCAAGGCCAAGGAAGTCCGCGTGGTCGGTTCCGGGCCCAAGGCGGGCGAGGAATTCGCCGTCGAGGTCCCCACCCATGTGTCCGCGATGCTCCAGTTCGAGGGCGGGGCCTCCTCGCACAGCGTCTTCAGCTTCGAATCCCCCCGCCTGCGGATGGGCTTCGTGGAGATCACCGGCACCGAGGGCACCCTGGAACTGCCGGACCCCAACAACTTCGACGGCGACCTCAAGCTATGGCGCGCCGGGGCCGACGAAGCTGAAATCATTCCCGCCACGGGACCGGCCAACGGCCGCGGGATGGGCGTGCTGGACATGGCCCGTTCCCTGCGCGCCGGCGTTCCCCACCGCGCCCAGGGAGCCCTCGCCTACCATGTGGTCGATACCCTGGTTTCCATTTCCGAGTCCGCCGAAACCGGCACCTTCGTAGGCGTCGACAGCTCCGCCGTGACCTCCCAGGCCCTCCCCGAGGACTGGGACCCGATGGCCGCCACCCTCTAGGAATCACTCATGACTAGCTCCGCCCCTACCCCCACCAATCCTCACGACGGCGAACCGGGCAAGACACCCCTGGGTGTCGCCGCGATCGGCTACGCGTTCATGGGCAAAGCCCATTCCAACGCGTGGCGGAACGTGGCCAGTTTCTTCGACGTTCCGGCCTTCGAACAGAAAGTACTCGTGGGCCGGGACGCGGAACAGGTCGCCCAGGCCGCCACCAGGTACGGGTGGAGCGAGTCCGCCACGGACTGGCGCCAGGTCCTGGAACGCGATGACATCCACATCGTGGACATCTGCGCTCCGGGCTGGATGCACGCCGAAATCGCGACCGCGGCCCTGGAGGCGGGCAAGCACGTGCTCGTGGAGAAGCCCCTCGCGAACACCCTCGCCGAGGCCGAAGCCATGACGGAAGCCGCGCGTGCCGCCCGGGCGCGCGGCATCCAGTCCATGATCGGCTTCAACTACCGCCGCGTCCCGGCCCTGGCCCTCGCGAAGGAGCTCATTGCCGAAGGCCGGCTGGGCACGGTCCGGCACGTCCGCGCCGCCTACCTGCAGGACTGGCTCGTGGACGCCGACTCCCCCATGACCTGGCGCCTCAACAAGGAAACCGCCGGGTCCGGGGCACTCGGCGACATCGCCTCCCACGCGATCGACCAGGTCCTCTTCCTCCTCGGAGACACCGTCACCGAAGTCTCCGGCCGGCTCCACACCTTCGTGGACAACCGCCCCGGGGCGAACGGTCCGGAACAAGTAACGGTCGACGACGCCGCCTGGGCCACGCTGACCCTCGCCTCCGGGGCCATCGCCTCGGTGGAAGTCTCCCGCATGGCCACGGGCAAGAAGAACTCGCTCACGATGGAAATCTACGGCGACAAGGGCTCGCTCCTGTTCGACCTGGAATCCATCAACGAGCTCGGCTTCCTCGACGCCACGGTGCCTGTCCGGGAGCAGGGCTTCCGCCGGATCCTGGTCAACGAGCCTGAACACCCCTACATGGCCGCCTGGTGGCCGCAGGGCCACGTGATCGGCTGGGAGCACACCTTCACCCACGAGATCCGTGACTTCCTCGCGGCCATCGACGCCGGGACCCCGCCCTCGCCCTCGTTCGAAGACGGACTCGCCGTCCAGCAGGTCCTGGCCGCCATCGAAGAATCAGCCGACGCCAAGTCCGCCATCATCCAGGTCTCCGGCCACTAGAACCGCCGGCCGTCCAGCTTCCCCCGTAAATCTTTGCAAGGAGAACCAATGCCCCGCCCGTATACCCTGTTCACCGGCCAGTGGGCCGACCTGCCCTTCGAGGAAGTCGCCAAGCTCGCCTCCGGCTGGGGCTATGACGGCCTGGAAATCGCCGTCTCCGGGGACCACCTGGACGCCTGGCGCTGGGACGAACCCGGCTACATCGAATCCAAGCTCGCCGTCCTGGACAAATACAACCTCAAGGTCTGGGCCATCTCCAACCACCTCAAGGGCCAGGCAGTCTGCGATGACCCCATCGACTTCCGCCACCAAGGGATCGTCGGGGCCAAGGTCTGGGGCGACGGCGATCCCGAAGGCGTCCGCCAACGCGCCGCCGAGGAAATGAAACACACCGCCCGCCTCGCCAAGGCCCTCGGCGTGGACACCGTCGTCGGGTTCACCGGCTCCTCGATCTGGCAATACGTCGCGATGTTCCCGCCCGTCCCCGAGAAGGTCATCGAGGCCGGCTACCAGGACTTCGCCGACCGCTGGAACCCCATCCTGGACGTCTTCGACGAATGCGGTGTCCGCTTCGCCCACGAAGTCCACCCGTCCGAGATCGCCTACGACTACTGGACCACCGTCCGGACCCTGGAAGCGATCGGGCACCGGGAAGCGTTCGGCCTGAACTGGGACCCCTCCCACTTCATGTGGCAAGGCATCGACCCCGTCTCCTTCATCTGGGACTTCAAGGACCGGATCTACCACGTGGACTGCAAAGACACCAAGCTGCGCCCCACCGGCCGCAACACCGTCATGGGCTCCCACCTGCCCTGGGGCGACCCCCGCCGCGGCTGGGACTTCGTCTCCGCCGGACGCGGCGACGTGCCCTGGGAATCGAGCTTCCGGGCCCTCACCGCCATCGGCTACAACGGACCGATCTCCGTCGAATGGGAAGACGCCGGCATGGACCGCCTCCACGGCGCCCCCGAAGCCCTCGCCGCCCTCAAGAAGTTCGACTTCCCGCCCTCCCAAACCAGCTTCGACGCCGCCTTCAGCCAGGACTAGGTGGTGTCCGACGTGGGTAACGACGGGTTCGTCCCGCTGTTCGACGGCGCCAGCCTGGCCGGGTGGCACCCCGCGCCTCGGATCTACGGCTCGGTGTATCCCGGCGGCCCGAGCGTCCTGGAGCACTTCGACAGCCTCGGACTCCAGCGCCCCGTAGAGCCGGAGAAGCATCCTGCCCGCTGGAAGGTTGAAGACGGCGTCTTGATCGGCGAGCAGGACGCTCCCGGGAGCGGCTATGGCGGCTACCTTGTCAGCGACCAGGCGTTCGGGGACTTCGAATTGAAGCTTGAGATGCGCCCCGATTGGCCTGCGGACACCGGTGTGATGATCCGGCGTCAACGGGACAGCTGGGAAGGGTTCCAAGTCCTCGTGGACCACCGCCCCTCCGGTGGCATCGGCGGCTTCTTCGGCAACGGACTGGCGAGCTTCTCGGCCGTTCCGTTCGCGATCGACGTCGTCCGCGACGACGCCGGCCGCCCCACCGGCCTTGTCGCAGACGACCCGGCCACCTCTGTGGAACCCGTCACGGAAGTGAAGCGTGCCCGGCTCAGCTACGCAGCCGACGTCGACGATTTCCTCAACGTGTGGCGCTGGGACGAGTGGAACGAGCTGCGGATCCGCTGCGTCGGCAGCATGCCTGTCATCACCACGTGGATCAACGGCCTCAAGATCGCGGAACTGGATACCGCCACCCTGCAATCCCCCAACTACGACGCCGATGCGGTCTTCGAGGTGCTTGGCGACAGCGGACACATCGCGCTCGAGGTCCACGACAACGACGCCGTGTTCGGCGAAGCCCGCTGGGGCGTCGGAGCACAATGCAGGTGGCGGAACATCCGGATCAAGGAACTCCCGGGCGGCTCCGTCGAGGCCCCCAAGTGATACGGACCCTCCAACCTGGCCAGCGCTGCGAAGTATGGATCGCCTCCGCCACAGGTGCTTCCGAACTGGCCTTCGCCACGGAAGAACTCCTGCTGGAAGCACCGAACTGGACGCTCGATGGCGGCGCCCTCATCCTCAACGGTCACGGCGCCCTCTGGCGGCTGGATCTTTCGGGAGGACTCGAAAAGGTAGCCATCACCGGAATCCCGGACCTCAACAACGACCACATCCTCGCGCCCGACGGCTCCACCATCTACCTCTCGGCGAATGATGGCCATATCTACCGCGCAGACCTGGACGGCGGAGAGGCGGACCGCCTCACGGCCGACGACGGGTGGTTCCATTTCCTCCACGGCGTCAGCCCCGACGGACAGACGCTCGCCTACGTGGGGATAGAAGCCGGGGACTTCACCCAGCCTGGCCGGCTCATCACGATGCCTGCGGCAGGCGGCCCATCCGCGCTCGTGGACACCGGCCCTGGCCACTGCGACGGTCCAGAGTACTCACCCGACGGCGAATGGCTGTACTTCAATACCGAAGCCTTCACGGACCGGCCGGGCCACGCCCAACTCGCCCGGGTGCGGACGAGCGGCGGCAAGCCTGAGCACCTGCTGGAGAGCGACACCGTCGACTGGTTCCCGCACCTCTCGCCCGACGGGCGGCTGGCCAGCTACATCCGCTTCCCCGGCGGCACGGAAGGCCACCCCGCGGACTTGCCGGTCGACGTCGTCGTTGTTTCCACGAGCGACTGGGCGAGGCCGCTCCACACCTGGCCGCTCTTCGGCGGGCAGGGAACCCTCAACGTCAACAGCTGGTCGCCCGACTCGGAGCGGTTCGCTTATGTTGCCTATCCCGTCAGCACTTCGATTGGAACGCCATGATCCGCCACACGGTCGCTTTCTCCCTCATCCACGAGCCCGGTTCCTCCGGGGAACGGGAGTTCCTGGACGCAGCAGTCGCCACACTGACTGCCATACCGGTAGTGCAGGACTTCCGCGTATCCCGCCAGATTTCACAGAAGAGCCCGCTTGGCCTTCAGTTTGAAATGACGTTCGACGGCGCGGAGGCCTTCAGCTCCTACAATGACCATCCTGCCCACGTCGGATTCGTGGAGTCCCGCTGGGCGAAGGAAGTGTCCGACTTTCAGGAGTTCGATTTCGAACCCTACGGCACGGAAGAACGGTAGCGCCATGGCCGGCATCAGCGCTCTTGAAGCATTGGAAGCTCTGAAACGCCAGGAAGAGGAACTGATTTTCACCTCTTTCGATCACGGTGACGCCTGGAGGCTCGGCTCGCGGCTCACGGGCATGGCCCAGGCGGCAGGCCATGCCATCGGCATCGACATCCGGCGCCCCGGGCTCATCCTTTTCCGCGCGGCGCTGCCCGGCATCACACCGGACCAGGAATCGTGGATCGCACGGAAATCCGCACTCGTGTTGCGGATGGAATCCAGCAGCGCACTTGTAGAAGCCCGATTGTCCTCCGCCGGTATCGATCCGGTGGCCAGTGGGTGGCTGGGCGCCGACTACGCCGTGACAGGGGGCTCGTTTCCCGTGCGGGTCCGGGGCGTTGGCGTGGTCGCGGCCGTCACTGCGTCAGGCCTTTCTTCGCAGGAGGATCACGACCTCATTGTCGAAGGGATCCGCAAACACCTCGCAGCCTAGGCGGGAACCCTTCGCTCAACTCTCGGGCGGACCACCGCCGTCGTAATTCTTCCGGAAATGCCCCTTAAGATCAGTCTTGAGGGGCATTTCTGAGCCCGTTTGCCTGAGAGGACCGCATGAGCCAGACAATCCGTGAAGCAACAGCGGACGACGCCGGACCGCTGGCGGAGCTTGCCGCCGTCACCTTTCCGCTTGCCTGCCCGCCGGACTCCTCGCCCGAAGACATCGCGGCGCACCTGCGCAGGACGCTCAGCGCGGAGAAGTTCACGGAATACCTTGCCGATCCAGACATCACCATCCTGGCCATCGACGCCGCCGGTGAACTCCGCGGCTACAGCATGCTCGTGGCCCGCCCCACAAGCGATGCCGACGTCGCTTCGGCCCTGACGCTCAACCCTTCCACGGAACTGAGCAAGTGCTATGTGCATCCGGAACACCACGGCCTGGGCGCTGCCGCGGAGCTCATGAAGGCCACCTTGGACCGCGCTGCCGGCTCGGGGGCTGCCGGTGTGTGGCTTGGCGTCAACAGCCAGAACGCCAAGGCCATCCGCTTCTATGAGAAGAGCGGATTCAGGAAGGTCGGGACCAAGTCGTTCCGCTTGGGCGATTCCGTGGAGCACGATTTCGTGATGGAGCGGGCCGTCGCCGGGCTGTGACCAGTCCAACAGGCCAGGCCGGGAATGACCGGCGACCACTTCCGGTTGTCGCCATCATGAAGATTGAGATCTGGTCAGACGTCGCTTGCCCGTGGTGCTACATCGGAAAGCGCCGGTTCGAAACGGCCTTGGCTGAATTCCCGCACCGCGACTCGGTCGAGATCCAGTGGCGCAGCTACCAGTTGGATCCGAGCATCCCGGAACACTACGACGGCACAGAGCTGGATTACCTGAGCAAGCGCAAGGGCATGGACCCCGCGCAGGTCAGCCAGATGTTCGAGCACGTGGCGTTGCAGGCAAAAGGCGAGGGCCTCAACTACCGCTTCGACGACGTCGTGGTGGCCAATAGCTTCACGGCACACCGCCTGATCCATCTCGCAGCCGCCCACGGCAAGCAGGACGAAGCCAAGGAACTGCTCTTGAGCGGCCATTTCGAACACGGCAAGGACATCGGCAGCCAGGAATACCTGAGCAGCTTCGGCGGCGACCTGGGCCTGCCGGAAGCCGAAATCGCCGAGTTGTTCAGCACCGACAAGTACGCGGAGGACGTCCGCGGCGACATCGCCGAAGCACGGATGATCGGCGTCACCGGCGTGCCGTTCTTCGTCATCGACCGCAAGTACGGACTCTCCGGAGCCCAGCCCTCGGAGGTCTTCACCCAGGCCCTCACACAGGCGTGGCAGGAAGCGAATCCGCTGGTCGCCGTCGGCAGCCCCGATGCCGAGGCCTGCGGCCCGGACGGCTGCGCGATCTAGGAGATTAGCGGCAGCCGCGACACCCCAGGCGGGCAAGATATCGTGAGTGCCTCGATCGCTCTTCTCCGCAAAGCGGCGTCGCAAGTCTCCATCAGGACCATCCCCGGGACGCTCATCTCAATGGCATAATCCGATCGGGCGGCGTCCGGTAAAGGATCGGTTTACGGACGGAGCTAGCATCGAGTAATGGATGCCGAGCAGATACTCGAAGGTGGCAATGTCAGCGATGGGGTCGTACGCATTGGATCGACAGTACGCAAGCCGTGGATGGACTCGACGCCGAGCGTCTTCGAGTTCATGACAGCTGTCAGGAAAGCTGGCGTCGACGTGCCAGCGGTCCTAGGCCAGGATGAGCAAGGCCGACAAATCACCGAGTTCATTCCGGGTCGCCTTGCTCTCGGGTCAGAGCCACTCACGCATTCGGAACTTCATCGTGTCGGAGCGATGGTGCGCGCGATCCACGACGCGAGCGAGTCATTCGTTCCACCGCGTGACGCGCGGTGGAACGTGGCGATCCCATCACCGGGCGAAGAGTTGATCTGCCATAACGACCTGGCGCCGTGGAATCTCATCATCGGTGATCGTTGGACGTTTATCGATTGGGACGCTGCCGCACCGAGCACACGACTGTGGGATCTGGCCTACGCCGCCCAGGCATTCACGCTCTCGGACACGAACCAGGCGCCGGAGGAAGCCGCGCAGAATTTGACGGCCTTCATTGGTGGGTACGATGCGGATCGACGAATGCGCGGACAACTTCCAGAAGCGATGTCTCAGCGCGCGGCGGCGATGTATCACCTCCTAAAGTCTTCCCATGACTCGGGGCATGAACCGTGGGGTTCAATGTATCTCGAAGGCCATGGCGACCACTGGCGGGCCGCAACCGAATACGCGGAGCGCCATCAGGATCTTTGGTCGAAAGCGCTTCTCACATCCCCACGCTGAGGGATCCTTCACCGGACGGCATGTCGACTCTCAGGAGCAGGTCTTGAGTAAACCTGTCGCACCGGGACGAGCCCGGAAGGTGACGATGTGGCCGTTGTCATCCCGAAAAACAGCCTGTGAACCGGACACGGTCACGGTGCCCGCCTGATAGGGGTTCCCCCATCCCGGAGGGGGATTGCCCTGACCATCATCCAATGGTGTTTCGGCAATGAAGAACGTGTCATCGACGCGCAATTCCTCGATTCCGCAGTGCGTGTAAAGCATGATTGGCATGCCTGAAGCAATGGGGGTCGGTGCTTCCGCGGAGGCTTCTGTGATCGGCGTTGCAGGCCCTGCGCACGCACACAGGACGGCGAATAGCACGACGGCCAATGATGAGATCCTAATTTTTCCGGCCACACGACCCACCCCAGTCCCCGATCAGGCTCACAGAATATGCCTTGGGAAAGTTGGCCACAATGTCTAGCCAGGTTGGTCGTACGTGTCCGTTTTCCTCAACCTTAGAGGTGGAACGCCCAAAGATCTGGCCTTCAGCAGCGCCTACATGTGAATCGCAGCAGCGGCGTCGTCGCGCCGCCGAGGGGCTTCGAAGTCCGGTCGTCGCCTTTTATCCAGTAGTGATTCGGACTCCGGCGACGGCGCCTGTCCAAGGACCGTTCGGGTCGTGCCGTATCAGCGATGCCACGACATATCCCGCTGGCAACTCGACAATCTTCGACAAGACGCCGGAGCAATCAAGATCGAGCGACTTCAGCTGCTCAGACCCTCCGGCGGTGATGAACATCTGGGCGTTCGGGATGCCCACGCAAGCCGCCGTGACGGTATACCGGCCTGCGGTCGCCACTTTTACGGTTTTGCTGAAACCAACCCCTGGTCCGTCGGCAGGGCCGGAGTCCTCAAGGAGAACGAAACCTTCGGCCGCTCCAAGGCGCTTGTCCAATTCGCCGTAGTTGCGCTTTTCGGCATCCAGTATCTCCGGGCCCTTCGTGGGGACGAAAGGCGCTGGGCGAATGCTGTGCTCGGCGGCTGTCTGCACCGGATCGCCGGCATCCTCGTACGTGCACGCTGCCAGGCCCCCGGACAGCAGCAGGCCCAGCACCGCCGCCATAGCAGCACTGCGAATTGGTCTCATTCCCCCACGACCTGACATGGGCCGAGTCTATGGTGCGTTCGCCCAAAGGCAAGTCGCAACCGGTCCTTAAGCGTTGTGGGTTCGCGCTGTCCGTATGCTGTCCCCGGTCCGGGTACATGTACGGTCAAGGATCCCTCAGCGTTCACCTTGCGGAATCCAAGTGGCTCTATCGGCCATTCGGCCCCTGGCGACCAGACTGGATTCTGTCTCATCGCCCGTCGTCGCGTACGTTATTCCGTTTCACTCGCCGATTATGAATTAGCCGAATCAGTCCCACAGGCGCAGCTCCCATAATTAAGAACACAGGAAACTCAATGGTGGACTTCTCGCCTTGGCTCTGGGAGAGCAGGAGTGAGCCGGCGGCGATTAGGGCAATGCCACTAAGGAACAGCCATTTACTCGTTCTATCAGTCTCATTGGACTGTTGTCGAAATATGGGATTCGTTGTGGGATGACTTGCTACCTGTAGGAAAGCCGATGCAGTCATGAGGGCACTAGACAGAATGAGGACGGCAACAGCAGCGGTGGTCATCTTAGCTCCGGACTATTCTGGCAGCGGCTTATTAGTTCTTCCGTCGACCGAAGCCCCATCCAGGTGCCAACGGCCCTCCGTCTGCAAATAAGTTCCTCAGCGCATGCAGGAACCAACGCCACGAACTGCCTTCTGAGGTCGCCTTGCTCATGGGGACAGCGTACACATCGGCGCATTTTGTGGGGAGCTAGGGCAGGCGCGGTGTCCCCGTGAAGGATCGATCACCGTACCCTTGGGCCCGCTAGCCGAACGGCGGGATTCGCTCCGTACCAACTAATTTGAGACAAAACATCAACTAGTGAGGGAAAGAGTCACATCCCGGTGGAACCATCACCAGCCCCGGGAAACCACGGTCTCCGCCGGCCCAACTTTGCTGACAGATCCCTGTAAAGTGTCTGTATGCCTAGGATTACGGCCGCCACCAATGCCGCGCAACGCGCTGAAACCCGACGCCGGGTCCTGACGGCTTTCGGAGAACTGCTCTTCACCCACGGACTGCCCGGGTTGACCATGACCGACGTCGCGCGTCACGCCGGCGTCGGCCGGACCGCGGTGTACAACTACTACGCCGACATGGAACAGCTCCTCATCGCGTACGCCCTGGATGAGACAGAGCGGTTCCTGGGCGACCTGCGCGAATCCCTCGCGGCACTTCAGAACCCGGTGGACCGCCTTGCCCTTTACGTGCGCGCCCAGGTGGAAGACCTCAGCCGACGGCACCTCCCGCCGGGTCCTGCGATGGCGGCAGTCCTCTCCCCCGCTTCCTTCGCGAAACTGGCAGACCACGTGGGCGAACTCAACCTGCTGCTCCAGGACATCCTGCGCGACGGTATCGCCGCCGGCTACCTCCCGCCCGCCGACGTCGGCCAGCTCGCCCGGCTCATCCACGGAACCCTGTCCTCCAGCGCAGCACGCGGCAATTCGGCGAACGGGGCGGAGCTGGACGAGCTTGAGGAGCGGCTGGTCCAGACCGTGCGGTTCATCCAGTTGGGCGCAGGAGCAAGGTTCGACGACGACGGCCGGCCCGCGCGACTGGCGTAACTCGCCCGCGGAGCTGGCTGCGTCCGCCGGGCTAAGGCGTCGGAATCACCGGCAGCTTCGCGTTGTCCGCGATCCGCTGCTCGAGGCGGGGACAACTGAGCTTCCCCGGAGTGTTGTCCACGAGCTCCGGTGGGACGAGTGCCGAGAATCCCGGGGCGAGGATGAGGTCCACGGAACCATCCGTGCGTTGGTCCTGGACGTAATCGGTGCCGGCGATATTCTTCTGGATGTTGAACGCTGCCGCTTGGCCGCTGGATCCCGAAACCACCACTGCGGGGCCGGTGTAGCTCGTAGTGGAGTTGTCGACCGTGCCGACGTTGTATCCCCGGGCCTTCAACTGGTCCGCCACGTTCTTGGCCAGGCCGGGCCTGCCAGCAGCGTTAAAGACATTGATGCTGATCTTGTTGTTGGGCGTGTAGTCGAAAACCGTGGCGGGACACACGGCGGCCGGCGCCTGGCTTGCAACGGCGGAGGGGAAACGGATCACGCCGTTCATGACTGCCCATGCCCCCACGAGTCCGGCAACAACCACTCCGACAAGCAGCGCGAGGACGATCCCGTGCAGGAGGCGGCGGCTGAACCACCCCGGATGGCTCTCAGGCCCGGGAGCCTCAGCAAAAGTTGCCCGGAGATCCGGACCGGTGACAACGCGATGCCCGTGCAGGGTCGTCGGATCTTTCTGCCTACCGGGACGTTTCGGGCGCTTCCCCGGATCCGCGTTCTCGGGCACGGCCACCTGCTCTTCCGGGATTGTTTCGTTAACCATCTATCACGAGCACCCGGGCGTGGATGGCCGTGCGCTGGTGGAGCGCGGTCCGTACTGCGCGGTGGAGCCCGTCTTCGAGATACAGCAGGCCTTGGTACTGCACCACGTGGGGGAAGAGGTCGCCGAAGAACGTCGAATCCTCGGCCAACAGGGCTTCAAGGTCAAGGGTGCGCTTGGTGGTGACAAGTTCATCGAGCCGGACCGGACGCGGGGGCAGCGCGGCCCAGTCCTTTGGCGTGGAAAAACCATGGTCGGGGTACGGGCGTCCCTCGCCCACAGCTTTGAATATCACTGTGCAAGCCTAAAGAAGTAAGGCGCCCAAGGGAACTTGTGAGAAGTCGGCCACGAAGGTTGTGGCCAAAAGGTAACCGTTGGCGGACCGCGTGCGCCGAACGGTGGCGCCTCCCGCCGTCGGCCGTCACACCACTGCCGCCAACCCGCCGGACTGACAGAATGGGATCATGACTGCTTCAATGCCAGGCACGCACCCGGCCGCTCCTGCCCTCGCACTGCTCCTCGACGTCGACGGTCCCGTCGCAAGTCCCGTGACGCGCGATGTGAAGCCGGCGATCATCGCGGACCTTGTGGGCTTGGCATCCGCAGGCATCCCCGTCATTTTCAACACCGGCCGCTCGGACGCTTTCATCCGCGAGCAGGTCATGGCGCCCATGATCGCCGCCGGAATGCCCGCCGGAACCGTGGTCCACGCGATCTGCGAGAAGGGCGCCGTGTGGTTCAGCTACACCTCGGGAGGTCCCGGGCCCATCCATGTGGACCATGAGCTTGCCGTTCCGAAGGCCTACGGCGACGACGTCCGCCGCATGGTGGCAGAGGATTATGCGACGCACATGTTCTTCGATGAGACAAAGCGCGCCATGGTGTCGGTGGAGCAGCATCTGGACGTCTCAAGTGACGACTACCTTGCCGAGCAGAAGCTCTTCGACGCCGACGCCCTGGAACTCATGGGCAAGCACGGGCTCTCTGGCGCACTCCTGGATCACCACGCACCAGAGTCCGACGACGCCGCGGACTACCGCCTGGACCCCACCATCATCTCTACGGACATCGAGTCCGTCCGGCTCGGCAAGGATCTCGGCGCCAGCCGCGCGGTGGAGCTCCTCGCCGCCCAAGGGATCACCCCGCAGGCCTGGCGGACAGTAGGCGATTCGCGCACTGACTACGCCATGGCGGATTGGCTCCACCACAATGACCACAGCGTGAAGCACGTCGACGTCCGGCCCGCGGACGGCGTGCCCAACAAGCCCTACGATGTTCTTACAGCCACAGACCTCGGCCTGGGCGACGATGTCATTCACGACGACGCCGGAGGCGCGTTCCTGCACAGTTGGCGTGAAGCCTTGGTGGGCTAGGTTCACCAAGCCCGCGCCAACCACAATCTTTCGGAGAAAAGCCATCACAGACATGGACCAGCAAGCAATCTACTTCGGTAGCCCCGCCTCCGACGACGATGCGGTCGTTCCCGAACCGACGTCGCCCGCCGTCGAGGCGCGCCTCAAGCACCGCGCCGACGTCGTCCGCCATCGCGGCCGATACAGCTTGCTGAACCAGAACCGCACCCCGCAGGAGGTGATGGTCGAAGATCTACTCGTGATCCGTGCCGCACTCGACGCGGCCGGCCTGGACTTCATCCTGGTCCGCGGCAACGACCACCGGCCCGTGATCGCCGTCGACTGGAAGCTCCGGAAGAAACTGCGCCAAGCTCTGGTCTCGGCTTTCCGGAACGAGCCGTTCTACTCCATGACCGTCGATGCGCGGAAGAAATCCACGCTGCTGGTGGCCGACGGCGAGTTGTCCAGCAACCGGAAGGCCCGGATTTTCCGGCTCTTCCGTCCGCGCGTGGAACCCGGGGGCGGGCTGACGTACGGTCCCTCGTTGGGCGTGCAGCTTGAATTGTGGGAGTTCGACGGCGAACAACTCGTGTTGCCGGTGGAGAACTCCCTGACCCGGCGAACCATGCTGCGCCAGGACGCTGTCCGGGGCACGGTGGAACGCCACGGGCTGAGCTGGCCGACCATCGAGAACATGTTCGCGGACCACGCGAGCGACATCGACTTCGACGTCGACATTGTCTTTTCATGGGTGGACGGAAACGACCCCGCGTATATCGCGGCACGCCGCGAGCAGATGAAAGACGCAGTCGTGGGCGAGGGAGACGCTCACGAAGCCCGTTTCCGGCAGATCAACGAGCTCAAATATGCCTTGCGCTCGGTGTACATGTATGCGCCCTGGATTCGCCGGATCTATATCGCGACGGACTCCCCCGCGCCGGAGTGGCTGGCCGAGCACCCAAGCGTCAGGATCATGCGCAGCGAGGAGTTCTTCAAGGACCCCACCGTGCTGCCCACCCACAATTCCCAGGCCGTGGAATCCCAGCTGCACCACATTGAGGGCCTCTCCGAGCACTTCCTGTACTCCAATGACGACATGTTCTTCGGCCGGCCCGTTGCACCGGACATGTTCTTCACCCCCGGCGGAATCACCAAGTTCATCGAAGCTTCCACCCGGATCGGGCTGGGAGAGAACGACGCCGAACGCAGCGGCTTCGAGAACGCTGCCCGCGTCAACAGGAAGCTCCTCTGGGAGCGGTTCGGGCGCATCACCACGCGCCATCTGGAGCACACCGCCGCGCCCCTTCGGCGTAGCGTCATCGCAGAGATGGAGCGCGAGTTTCCGGCCGAGTTCGCCAAGACGGCGGCCAGCAGGTTCCGTGCGGCGGACAACATCTCCGTGACGAACTCGTTCTACCACTACTATTCGCTGCTCACGGGCCGGGCGGTGACGCAGACGGCCGCCAAGGTCAGGTACGTGGATACCACCCTGTGGTCCGGGCTGCACTACCTGCCCACGTTGCTCGCCAAACGCAACGTGGACTTCTTCTGCCTCAACGATGGCAGCTTCCCCGAAGTGGCTGCCGACGAAAGGGCCGGACTCGTCACGGACTTCATGGAGAAGTACTTCCCGGTCAAAGCCCCGTGGGAGAAGTAGTCCGCTAGCGGCGGGTCATCTCCGGACGCTTCGCGTCGGCCATGGAACCGCGTTCATGCGTGGCTCGCTGGGGAATCCGGATGCCTGCTTGGGCGAGCCGCCGCCGCGTAGCTTCCGGGCTGACGTACTCACCGACAGTCGGCGATTTGCCCAATGGCACCACCGAATGCACGATCATCTGCTCATAAACGTGGACCAGGTTGAATGCCTGGGCGCCGTCACGGCCGCGGGTGCCGCCCTGCGGAACGTTGAGGTCCTGCGTGTAGCAGCTCGCGGAAGCCACCGACACCGGGACGCCTGCGAACATCGCGGTGGTGGAGTAGTGCAGGTGGCCGCCCAGGATGGAGCGGATATCCGAATTGCGAACGACGTCGGCCAGCGCCGCTTGGCCGCGCAGCTCCACCAGGATGGATAGGTCGAGGACGCTCGGGACCGGAGGGTGGTGGAGGGCAAGGATCGTGCCGTCCGGAGCCGGCGTCGCGAGCTCCGATTCCAGCCAGTCGAGCTGGCTCTGGCTTAGCTCACCGTGATGGAAGCCGGGCACGGAGGTATCCAGCGTGATGATCCGCAGCCCGTTGACGAAGTAGCTGTGATCCACCGGGGCGTCATTGTCGCTCTGGTCGAAGAGGCCGGCACGGAAATTCGCCCGGTCGTCGTGGTTTCCCATCGCCCAGATCACCCGCGCGCCCATCTCCCGACAGGCAGGCTCGACGATCGACCGGAGTTTGGCGTAGGCACCCGGTTCACCCTGATCGGCGAGGTCGCCGGTGAAGATCACGGCGTCGGGGCGGACCTTTGACGCGTGCACTTCCGAGAAGAGCTGCCTCAGATGGGCTTCACTGTCGACCGCGCCGTAAAGGGGTTCCGACCCTCCCAACAGATGGGAGTCGCTAAGGTGCAGAAGTACGTGTCCTGGCCGCGGGTGCTCGGCCTCGATGAGCTCCATTACTACCTTCGGGTCGGTAGGAGGCGGCGCCTCCAGTTTCAGTCCCAATAGACACAATCCAACCAGACAAAAGGCTAACGCAGGGTAACTTACCGTCGGAATGTTGGAAAATTACTCGCGTTCCCCCTCGACCCCCGCGATCCCCGCTCACCTATAAGCCCACTTTCCCCAACGCCCGCTCACTTATAAGCCCATCTCGGCCGACGCTCGCTCACCAGGGTGAGCGAGCGTCGGCCGAAATGGCGGCAAAAGTGAGCGGGCGTTGGCCGAAAAGGCGACATACGTGAGCGGGCGTCGGGGCTGCAGAACAGACCCTCTTGACGCAAACCTATGCCGCACCTCACAATAAGTGAATGGCTTTCACTAAAGAATCGGCGGCAATGGCGCCGCCCGCGACCGTCAGCGTTGACGGCGGATTGAAGAAGAACGCAATAGGCACTCGCGACATTGTGTTCATGTTGGTGTCGGCGGCCGCTCCGCTGACCATCGTCGTCGGGATCGCCCCGCTCGCCCTCGCCGTGGGCGGCGTCGGGGCTCCCTCCATTTACCTCGCTGCGGCCATCGGCCTGGGCCTGTTCGCCATAGGTTTCATGGCGCTTACCCGCCACGTCCGGTCCTACAGCGGCTTCTACGGCTACATCTCGAAAACGCTCGGCCGCGTGGTCGGCCTCGGCTCCGGCCTCACTGCCTGGATGAGCTACAACGGCCTGCAAATCGGCCTCTATGGACTGCTGGGCATCCAAGCCAACCTCGCAGTGAAGTCCTTCACCGGTGTGGAACTTCCCTGGTGGCTCTACGCGATCGTGTCGATCGGCGCCGTCTGGTACCTGGGCTGGCGCGGAATCGACGTCGGCGCCAAGGTCCTCGCCGTCCTGCTCACCCTCGAAACCCTGATCGTCGCCATCGTCGCCGCGTTCGTCCTGGCCCAAGGCGGCGCACACGGCATCAGCTTCGAATCATTCAGCCCGCAGGCCGTCTTCTCCCCGCAGTTCGCCGCCGTCCTCGGGCTTGGTTTCTCCGCCTTCATGGGATTTGAATCCGGAGCCCTATACCGGGAAGAGGCCCGGGACCCGGATCGCAGCGTCCCGCGTGCCACCTACATCTCCATCGCCTTCATCGGCGCGTTCTACGCCTTCGCCGTCTGGATCATCGTCCAGGCCTTCGGGGCGGACGCCGTCCAGGCGTTCGCCGCGGGCCACCTCGACGCCGGGGACACCGCCTACATCGCGGCAGGCAACTTCGCGGGCGGCTGGTGCGTGAACCTTATGAGCGTCCTGATCGTCACCAGCATCTTCGCCGCCCAGCTCTCCTTCCACAACACCATCAACCGCTACACCCTGTCGCTCAGCCGCGAGGGCATTTTCCCGAAACGCTCCGGCCGCATCAGCCCGCGATACCGGACGCCCTCCGTGGCCGGGTTCGACCAGACCCTGCTCGCACTCGCCCTCGTGATCGGCGCGGCACTGTTCCATCTGGACCCCTTCACCCAGTTCCTGATCTGGACGAACACCCCGGGCGTGATCGGCATCCTCCTCCTGCAGGCCCTCACGGGTGTCGGCGTCGTGGTCTTCTTCACCCGGCTCAAGGACCATGGCCTTCGCTGGTATGTCGTCCCTTCGGCCGTGGCCGCGACCATCATCATGTGCGCCGTGACCTGCCTGATGGCCAACAACACCCAACTTCTCACCGGCCTCCCGGCCGGTGACCCCGTCAACACCACGCTCCTCGTCGTCGCGCCGCTCTTGTTTGCAGCCGGAACCGTGCTGGCCCTCGTGCTGCGCAAGGCCAACCCGGCCGCCTACCAGCGGATCGGCCACTCCGAGTGATCACGGAGCCTAGTCTTGAGGGATGCAGACTCCCAGCAAAACCAGCCAGCTAGGACGCCCGCGGACACCGAGGCTCTCGCGGAAGGCGATCGGCCGCGCGGCGCTCGAGATGTTCGAGGAGGAGGAGAGCCTCTCCATCCCGCGGCTCGCGGAGCGCCTGGGCGTCAGGCAGTCATCCTTCTACAAGCACGTCACCGGCCGGCAGGAGATCATCGAACTGGCCCGTGGCGCGCTCGTGGAGAGAGCTCCGATGCCCGAGTTGCCGTCCGGCAGCCTTGACGATGTCATCCGCGAGATCTTCGACTCCCTTCGCAAGGCATACGGCCTGGTGCCGGCGCTCCTTCCCCTCCTGCTCACGCAGCCGGTGTCACACCCGGCAGCCTTGGAGCGCTACGACCGGTTTGTCGAAGCGTTTGAGATCGCGGGGGCGCCGCGGCACCTCATCATTCCCGCCCTGGAAGCCCTCGACAGCGCAGCGATCGGCGCGAGCCTCGATGCGATGACGATGGAATCCGCGTGGAGCATCAACGAAGAGGAAGAAGGAACATATCCACATCTGTTCGCGGCAAAGAAAGCCGTGGCAGAGCACCCTGTAGACCGCTTCGCTTTCCTGGCCGATGTCCTCTCGGCAGGATTGAGGGCGGCCATCGACGACGACTGATCCTCACCGGGCCGGCGTCGGAAACCCGAACACCACAAGGAGTTACATCTTGACCACGCCCGAGCCCATCGATCTCGTCATCCTCTCGTCCAGCATCCTCCACGGTGAGGCGCTCACAGAGACCGCCGGTTTCGTCGCCATCTCAAATGGCCGCATAGCGCACGTCGGCCGCGCCGAGGCTGCCGCCGAATGGACCCCAAGAGCCAAACAAGTGATCGACGTCAGCGACGCAACAATCTGCCCCGGCCTGATCGACGCCCACATCCACCCCATCCACGGGGCGGAAATCGCCCGTGGCCTTGACCTGGCCGGCATCACCGGGCTTGACGACGCCCGCGCCGCCCTTGCGCAGTACGCCGGTTCCACGCCGCACGCCGTCGGCTCCGATTGGTTGTTCGCGTGGGGCCTCGACCCTGCCATCTTCGGGGACGCAGGCTTCAACAACTCCCTCTTCGACGGAATCCTCGATGACGAACTCGTATTCATCACCCTGTTCGACGGCCACGCCTCACTCGTCTCCGACGCCGCCCTCAAGCTCGCCGGGGTCACCGGAACGGAAGAGCTTCCCAGCACCGGCTATGTCGGCGTCGACCAGGACGGCAAGCCCAACGGCATGCTCTACGAAATGACCGCCCAGGACCTCGTGCGCGGAATCCTCCCCCAGCCCTCCTTCGATCAGCGGGTCGACGAACTCGGGGAACTCCTGCGATCCATGGCCGAAGCCGGGCTGGTAGCCGGCCAGATGCTGGACTTCGGGGCCCCGGACACCCTGGAAGTGCTGGAAGCCCTCGAACGCAGAGGCGAGCTCGCCATCCGGCTGAGGATCTCCCCGTGGGTCATGCCCGGCGCCACCGAGGAGGACCTGAAGGCCATGCTGGCGATGCAGGGCCGGCACGGCAGGCGTTGGCACGTTCACGGCATCAAGCTCATGATGGACGGAACCATCGACAACGGCACGGCCTGGCTCTTTGAGCCCGACGCCCACGGAGAATCGCTCCATCCGCTCTGGCACGATCCTGAAGCCCTCGCCGCAGCCATGAAGTTCTTCCACGAACACCGGATCCCCACCACCACGCACGCCATCGGCGACCAGGCCGTTTCCTTCGTCGCGCGGACCATCGGAGCCCTCCCCAAGAACGGCACCGTCCACCGGATCGAGCACATCGAATCCATCCCGGATTCGATCCTGGCGGAAATCATCAGCGCGGGTGCCGCAACGAGCCTGCAGCCGACGCATTGCGCCCTCTACAGCCGCGCCGACCACACCGACAACTGGTCCCGCAGGCTTGGCAGCGAACGGGCCAATCACGCCTGGCGGACCCGCGATCTCCGCGACGCCGGAGCCATCGTAGCGCTCGGTTCGGACTGGCCCATCGCCCCTTTCGACCCGCGGGCGATCATCGCCTCAGCCCAGACGCGCCGCCCGGCCGGCCGGCCCGACGTCGAACCCGTCCAACCACAGCAGGCGCTGTCCGCGCGGGCCGCGCTCGAAGGTTACACGAGCCAATACTGGAAGTCTGTCGGCGAGGAAGGCGGCATTGTGGAAATGGGGGCCCGCGCAGATCTGACGGTGGTCCGGCACAATCCCCTGGCCACGTCGCCGGACGAATTTGCGCAGACGCCGGTGATCCTGACGGTCGTCGACGGTGAAATCGTTGTTGATAACCGCGAGGCGCTTAACGCGGGAGCCACCCTGGGCTCCCTCCGGAGGGCTTAGGCCAAGGCATCTTCGAGCGCGTCGATGAGCACCCCGGAATCGGGCTCGACGGCGGACGGGAAGCGGGCGAGCACCTCGCCTTCGCGGCTCACGAGGAACTTTTCGAAGTTCCACTTCACCTTCTGCGGTTTGGAGCCGTCGGCAGTCCGGGTCAGCTCGGCATACAGGGGGTGCTGGTGCTTGCCGCGGACCTTGGACTTGCTCGCGAGCGGGAACGAGACTCCGAAATTGCGCTGGCAGAAGTCCGCGATCTCCGCGTCGGAACCCCGCTCCTGTGCCCCGAACTGGTTGCACGGCACGCCCAGGATCTCGAATCCGCGGTCGCGGTATTTTTCGTAGAGCACTTCAAGTCCCGAGTACTGGTGCGTGAAGCCGCACTTCGAAGCCACATTGACTACCAGTACGACTTTGGCCTCGAAACGCCCAAAGTCGGCCTCGGAGCCGTCGTTGAACGTCAGAGGAATGCTGTAGAGCAGGGACATTGAATCGCTTCCTTACGACGTGGAACCTCGGCAGCTGCCGCATTCGAGTCTACGCGCGGCAGGGCTGTGGGGCGGGACCAAAGGAATGGGACGACTCAGGGCTTGGGAACCGCCGTTTTGGTAGTTGACGTGGCCGACGGCGTGGGTGAGGTGGGTGCCGGCGTCGCGGGTGAGGTGGGTGCCGGCGTCGCGGGTGAGGTCGGGGCTGGCAGGGTGTGCGTCACGGTTGGCACCGAAGCAGGGAGGCTCGACGTCGGCGCCGCCGTGGGCGGTGCGGTCACCGTGGGCGGAACTGTCGCCGTCGGCGGCTGCGTCCCGGTAGGAGTCTGCGTCCTGATCGGGACCGGCGACGGGCTCGGAGTGCCGGTGGGCGACGCGGTCGGCGTCGGCGACTTAGTCGGCGTCCCGGAGGGGCTCGGTGTCGGCGTCGGCGCCTTAGTCGGCGTCCCGGTGGGTGACGCCGTCGACGTCGGCGACTTAGTCGGCGTACCGGTGGGCGAAGCCGTCGACGTCGGGCTTTGCGTGGCCGTGGCAGCAGGGCTCGGCGCAACCTTCGCCTCCTGCACCCCGCCCGTCACCGCCGGTCCGGCGGCCACGGCCCCCGGGTCGGTGGGCACGGCACCGGGAATGGACCAGACGGAGCCCGCCGAGGTCGCGGTGGCGGAACCTGGCTGATAGCTGACCATCGCGATATCGCCGAGGGGATCCACCTGCTTGGTGGGCATGAACGTCCAGTTCATCGGGTTGGTGTAGACGCCGTTGAGAATGGTCTCGAAATGCAGGTGGCAACCAGTCGAGGAACCCGTGGTTCCCACCCTGGCGATGACCTCGCCTACCCGGACCGATTGCCCCTTGGTCACTGCGATTCCCTGCAGGTGGTTGTACGTGGTGACCAGGCCGTTGCCGTGATCAATTTCCACGCGATTGCCGCCGCCCCACGGGTGCCATCCCACGGCCCGGACCACGCCGGAGTCGGCCGCGTAGACGAGCGTGCCGCAAGCCGCGGCAAAATCCTGGCCCCAGTGGAACTCTCCCGGCAATCCGGTGATGGGATCGATCCGCAATCCGAAGGGAGAACTCGGAACCAGCACCTCGAGCGGCGCATAGAGTTTTCCGGCAGGGGGCCGGTCGAGGGAGCTCGACGCGACATTGAGGGTGCCTATGCCGTTCTTGTCGAGGGTTTGGACCGGGGAACGTTCAAAGGACACCGCGGCTTTGTCGCCCGCGACGACCGGGGCCGATGCCGGGCTTTGGGGCGCGGTCTCCTGCGCGCTGGCAGTGGCGCCATCCGTGGGTAGCATGCCGGGTTCCACCTGGCCCATGGCCAACGATGCATTGCTTCCAGGTCCGCCCAAACCCGGCCCTTGGAACCCGAAAGCGAGGATCACCAGGACAGCGAGGAGGCAAGCCGAAAGGACCCGGCCAAATTTTCTTGTGAGCACCAGGTCGATGACCTGGCCAGACTCATGATGCTTTCCCACAGCGGCTCCTGAGACAGGCGCTCATCCCCAAGTACGGGCGCGCTTGTCCCATTGTGGCCGCTATGAAATCGAATGGGAACACTCGACTTCATACTCGGCCGGTCCGCGGAACACTCGCCGGGCCGTAGCGGGCTACTCGCCGAGGTTCTCTTTCAGCAACGCGCGGTGCTCGACGGCGGCATCCGAATGGAGCGCGCGGCCGGCCTCGGTCAGCTCGAGGTACAGCGAGCGGCGGTCATCCGCGCAGGTTACGCGGGAGACGAGTCCGGCTTTCTCCAGGCGGTCGACAACCTTGGAAACGGCGCTCTGGGTCATGGGGGTCCGCTCCCCGAGCGCCTTCATGCGGCAGGCAGAGTCAACGCTTTCGGCAACGAGATCGAGGATTTCGAATTCGTTCAGGCCGATGTCGAACTTGGCTTCGAGGGCACGGTCGATGGCGGCCGCGGTGCGGAAGTACGAGTTCTGGATGCTGCGCCATTGCTCAACCAGCTGGCGATCCTGCGTTGTTGCCATGGCCCGATTCTAGTCGCAACCCTAGATAAAGTCCATGTCATAAGATTCCAAGTCATATTCCTTGTCATTGAATGACGTGTCATATAGATTGATTTTCATGACTTCACCAAGCACCCTCACGAGATCTGCCGAGCAGCTCCATACAGCCGTCCGCTGGACCCGGGCCCAGTGGCTGCTGCTTATGGTGGTGTGCACTGTTCTGGCCCTCGACGGCCTGGACGTTTCCATGGTGGGCGTGGCCCTTCCCTCCATCGGGCATGAACTCCACCTCGGAACCGATTCCCTCCAGTGGATCGTTTCCGCCTACGTCCTGGGCTACGGGAGCCTCTTGCTCCTTGGCGGGCGGCTCGCCGACCTGCTGGGCCGGCGTCGGATCTTCCTGATCGCCTTGACCGTGTTCGCCGCAGCATCGCTCCTCGGCGGCCTCGTGAACGATCCCACCCTGTTGATCGCCACGCGCTTCATCAAGGGCCTGGCCGCGGCATTCACTGCCCCTACCGGGTTCTCCATCATCACCACCAATTTCGCTGAAGGCCGCGAGCGCAACAAGGCACTGTCCATCTTCACCACTTTCGGCGCGAGCGGCTTTTCACTCGGGTTGGTGGTGGGCGGGCTCATGACCAGCCTGAGCTGGCGCTGGACCTTCCTGGTCTCGGTGCCGATCGCCGTGGCCGTCGTGCTTCTCGGCATGCTGTTCATCCCCCGGGACAAGCCGTCCACGGAGGAGAGCGGCCACGACGTCTGGGGCGCAGTCACCCTCGCGCTCGGCATGCTTGGCCTGGTGTACACCTTGGTTTCAGCTCCGCAGAAGGGGTGGGGATCTGTGGCAACAATCGCCGGATTCGCCATCTCTGCTGCCGTGCTGGCAACTTTCGCCGTCATCGAAAACCGCGTCAAGCACCCGCTCATCCGCTTCGGCATCCTTCGTGAAGGCTGGGTGGCCCGCGCCAACCTGAGCGCCATTGGACTGTTCGGCTCGTACCTGAGCTTCCAGTTCATCCTCACGATGTACTTGCAGTCCGTGCTCGGCTGGTCTCCCCTGGGCATGGCGCTTGCCTTGCTTCCCACGGGGCTCCTGGTGGCAACGAGCGCCCCCTTCGCGGACAGGTTCATCGAGAAGTTCGGAGCTCCGAAGCTCATCCTCACCGGCCTGACCTCGCTGGGACTGGGCTATGTCCTGTTCCTCCGCGTCGGAACCTCACCCAACTACGTCCTGGATATCCTTCCCTCGGTCATCCTCCTGGGCATCGGTTTCGCCTTGGCCTTCCCCTCCATCAACGTCCAAGCCACCGCCGGTATCCGAGATTCGGAGCAGGGGCTGGCTGCCGGACTCATCCAGACCAGCACGCAGGTTGGTGCGGCCTTGGTCCTTGCCGTGGCCACTGCGATCGTGAGCGGGCACGACGCAGGCACCAGCAGCACGCTCAGCGCCGCGGCCATGCTCGATCAGTACCGGCCCGGCCTGGTCCTGAGCGCTGCCGTGGCAATCGCGGCACTGCTGGTGGCAGCGTCCCCGGCGCGCCGCCGTCGGGCACTTGCCGAACAGCCCGCAGCCTAAGCGGATTCGCGTTAGAGGTGCCGGGGCCCCGGGGGGGCCCCCCGGGGGGGGCGCGGCGGGGGGCCGGGGGCGCCCCCGTTAAAAACGCGCCGACCCGGGCGGGCCACAAAAGAGCCGCGGCCAAGAGCAAAAAAAACCGGCTCG
>NZ_MTPV01000030.1:0-29463 GCF_002009585.1 Arthrobacter sp. SRS-W-1-2016
CCGCCACGGGTCAAAACCCTGCCGCGAACGGTCAGTCGGATTTTCCGACTCCGGTCAGTTTAAAGTTGCCGCTTACATTCTCATCCCCTTGCACGCAGAAGGAACTTCCCCATCCGTTTACAGACCCGTGAATAACCCGGGCAGGGCGTAGGTGACCGACCGGAGGGGTCGCCTGCCGGAAATAGGTGGTTTGGAAATCAGGCGGCCGGGTCGATGACGACGGTGTGTCCGAGCCGTTCGAGTTGGGTGACCAGGCGCCGGGTTTGGGCCTGGTCGTAGCGGCGGTGCAGCCACTCCGGTCCGAGGTCCCGGTAGGGCTCGTTGCGCTCAAGCATGTAGTAGGCGCTATCGAGGATCGAATGCGCGCCAGCCACCTGCGCCCGTCTGGCGCCACGGCGGGAGGCGATCCTCGCCTGCTGTGCGGCGAGGTAGGTGTTCTTGCTCCGAGCCGCCGACGCCGCCGCCTCCACCAGTGCCGAAGTAAGCCACTTGTTTCCGTGCCTCGCACCAGCCGGAGTCCTGCGCCCTGCCGACTCGTGAATGGCCGGCGCGACACCGGCCCAGGCCGCCAGATGCGCCGCGGACGGGAACCGGGACATGTCACCGCCGGTTTCGGCGATGATGACCTGCGCGGTTTTGAGTCCTACCCCGGGGATGGTCTGCAGCAACTGAATCTGACGGGCCCACGGCCGCGAAGCGGCCGCAATGGCCTCATCCATGCTCACTAAAGCTGCCTCAACCCGGTCCAGGCGACCCAGCATCGCCGCAGCCAGCCGGGCATGGTCCGCGTCGAAGTGACCGGTCAACGCCTCGACCAGGTCAGGGATCTTGGACCGCATCTTTCCTTTCGCCAGCTGCGCCAAGACCTCCGGATCAGCCTCCCCGGCGATCAACGACGCAAGCATCGCACGTGCCGAGACCGTGGTGACGGACGACGCGACCGAGGATATCTTGATGCTGGCGTCTTCGAGCATCTTCTCCAACCGGCCCGCGTCCCTGGTCCGGTCCCCCATCAACTGCACCCGGTAACGGGTCAGCAGACGCAGACGGCGGATCGGCGGAGGCGGCACGAACGAGGGCCGAAGCAGCCCATGTTCCAGCAATTGTGCAATCCACTCAGAGTCTTTGACGTCCGTTTTACGGCCCGGGACAGCCTTCATGTGGGCCGCGTTAAGCAGCCAACACTCCATCCGCTCTTCCAAAGCATAAAACACAGGCTTCCAGTACGTACTGGTCGACTCCATCGCCGCCAAAGTCACCCCCTGCCCGACCAGCCAGTCCCTCATCAGCTCAAGCGAACGCGTCATTGTCCGGAACGTCCGCGTCTCCCCGTGACGACCGCCGTCCGGCCAAGGCGTGCGCACGCACACAGTCACCGACTTCTTGCCGATGTCCAACCCGGCAACACGCTCAAACATCACATCCATCAGAACCACCCACCCTTGAAGCGAGAATCGATATCGACGCCGCTTGCAGGATCCTCTGATCAGGAAACAGACCCACGTGCTCCTACGGCAACAATCCGGCACACCCACGGACCCCGCGCCATACACGTCTACGGGCTCACCCGCACCAATGTGAATAGACGTCACCAAGCGGCACCACAATTCTCACCCCTCGGCCCGCGGAAGATACTCCCGCATCAGCTACACCTCTGGCACCCAAGTCCTTCGCCGTGAGCGGTGGCTCACGGCGAAGTCATGTCGTCGATCTATTCCACCCTGATGAACGATCGTGAGTGGAAAGAATTGCGAGGAATGCAAGGGGGTCTTCGAGCCGTCGCGCACGTCGCAGCGGTTCTGCTCAGCCCGCTGCGCCAACAGAAAGCGGGATCGTCGACGGCGGCACCGGGCTGCCCCAGCGAGTTCCGGACCGTTCGCCGCGGGCCCGGGCAAGGCCCTCGAACCTGCAGTTCATCTTGGAAACCTTGGGGCCAGATTTGCCGCCGCTCTCGCCGCCAGCAAGCAGACCCAAAATTTCCTTCAGAACAAACTTCGCTGCCAGTCCTCCGCCGTCGACCACCTCGAAGCCGAGAATGCTGAGCAACGCGCAACCATCAAATGCCTCCAAACTGAGATCAGCCGCCTTCAGACCATCCAGCAAACTGACGCCCACGATTTGATCCTCCTCGCCAGCAAGCTCCTAGCGCTCGCCCAGGCCACCGATGCCGAACTCGACAACACCGCGAAGGAACTGTTCCGCGGTCGCGGTTGGATCAACGCCGCCCGGAAGAAAGAAGCCAATCAGCGATGACCATGTCCATCGCCCGGCTCTCTGCGCAGTCGGGCCTGAAGTATTTGTTCAAGACCACGATGATGGACGATCTGACGACCACGCCCACAGACGCCACCACGTACTACATGCAGGCCGGCACCCCGCAGGGCATCTGGATCGGAAGCGGCATAAGCGGCATCAGCCGCACAGCTGGGGATCCAGTCACCGAAACCGACGCAAAAGCCATTTTCGACAGTGCCACCCACCCGGACACCGGCGCTCCCCTTGGCCGCCCGCACGGCCGGCCAACCGTCATCGAAACCAAACAGGGCCAAACCGAGGCGCGTCGTGCCGTCGCCGGCTTCGATCTGACCTTCAGCGTGCCCAAATCCGTGTCCGTGCTCTGGGCGCTAAGCCCCCGGGGCCTCCAGGACCAGATCCTGCAAACCCACCACGACGCCGTCAATGCCACCCTGGATTGGCTGGAAGAACTCGTCATCCACACCCGGGCCGGTCGGAACGGCATCGCGCACGTGGGCACCCGCGGCGTCATCGCGGCGGCGTTCGACCACTGGGAGTCACGCTCCGGAGACCCGCAACTGCACACGCACGTCGTCATCGCCAACCGCGTCCAACGGATCACCGACGGCGCATGGGTCACCCTCGATTCACGAGCGCTCTACAAGGCCGCCGTCGCCGCCAGCGAACACTACAACGGTCTTCTCTTCGACGCCCTCAAACGGGACCTCGGAACCGATACGGAAATCCGCAATCCCGCAGCCAACACACGTAATCTGAGCGCTCAGCTCATTGGCATCGACGAGGCCCTGATCCGCGAATTCTCCAACCGCTCCCGCCTCATCGACCAAGAGACCGACCGCCTCGTCGCCACCTGGACCTATAGCCACCGCACTCCTCCATCCGCGACAACCACCATCAAGCTCCGACAACAAGCAACCCTCTCCACACGAACCGCAAAGCCCGAAACCATCGCCCCACTCCACCAGCTCTCCGCCCAGTGGCGCGAACGGGCCGCCGTCAAGGGTTTCGACCCACAACTAGAATTGGCTGCCACCATCCGATGGTCGCGGACCACCCCTTTCCGCTCGTGCGACTTCGCCGCCGGATGGGTGAACGCTGTCGCGTCCCTGACCCAGGTCAGGGTGGCTGCCAAGCGCCCCACCTGGAACCGCTGGAACCTGCTGGCCGAAGCGGAACGCGTCTGCGCCGCCATCCGTTGCCAAACGCCAGGTGACCGCAACGCCCTGATCGATGCTGTCGCCACCGCGGCTGAAGCCCAATCGGTCCCGCTGAACGAATACCGATACAGCGTCCCGGCGGACGCGCAGCCGGATCTGCGCCTCGGCGGAAAGAGCATCTTCGACTTCCACGGGTCCCGCCTCTACACCGACTCCACGACCCTCGCCTACGAGGAGGCCGTCATGACGGCAAGGAACGACGACGGCGGACCGGCCGCCCGCGCGACCGTCGCCATGGCGGCACTCGCCCGCTACCACCATCACTGCAAGTTCGGTCTGCACACCGACCAGCGGGCCGCCGCCGCTGAGATACTGCTGAGCGGCAACCGGCTAGACGCCATCGTAGGGCCCGCCGGCACCGGCAAGACCACCACACTCGGCGCGATCAAAGCCGCATGGGAGGAACAGTTCGGCGCCGGAAGCGTGATCGGCCTAGCACCAGCGGCCGCGAGCGCCGAGGTCCTGGGGCAGGAGCTATCCATGGTCACGGAGAATGTCGCGAAGTGGCTCTACGAGTCGGTCGGCCAGGGGGCAATCCATCGGGCGGAGCGTTTCTATGATGCCGAGAAGCGCCTGAGCAGCGCCGTGGCCACGAGGACCGCTCTGGCACAGGAAGCGACTCGCTTGGCCGCCGAGCAGAACCGGTGGCGGTTCCATCCGAACCAGTTGGTCGTGGTCGACGAAGCCTCCATGGTCTCCACAGTTCAGCTCGCCGCGCTCGTGCAACAGGTCCGGGACGCCGGCGCCAAGGTCGCTTTAGTGGGCGACCCGGGGCAGCTCGACGCCGTCGATGCGGGCGGTGTTCTCGGCTGGCTGGACCGCCAGGGCAAAGCGGCGCGGCTGAGCAGCATCTGGCGCTTCGAAAACGCATGGGAGCGGGATGCCTCGCTGAAACTCCGTGCCGGAGACTTCGCCGCAATCACCGACTACGACCGGCACCAGCGTATCCGGCACGGCACTTACCTCGACATGCTCGACCAGGCATATCTGGACTGGCAATCCGACATCGGGGCGGGTAGGTCGTCCATCCTGATTGCCGCGGACAACGACACAGTCAGCATGCTCAACGAACGAGCCCGATCAGACCGCGTTATCCAAGGGCTTGTGGACGCCGAACACACAGCTCTTCTGAGTGACGGACTGCGCGCCGGCCGCGGTGACACGGTCATTGCGCGCCGCAACGACCGAACTGTTGCGGACAGCGACGGTGACTTTATCCGCAATGGCACCCTGCTCGACGTTGTACGCGTCGGAAAGCGTGACGGCGCCCTTGTAGCCGTTCGACGGGATACCGGCGCCACCGTTTCGCTGCGTCGCGATTACGTTGAGGCGTCAGTGGAGTTGGGATACGCGACGACGGCCCACCGCTCCCAAGGAATCACGGTCGACGCCGGCCATACCGTCGTGACGCAAGGCGGGCTGACGCGTGAGCTGCTCTATGTGAGCATGACCCGCGGGCGCGAAGGCAACTACGCGTACATCAGCGAATACGAACCCGCAGATCACGAACCTCTGGATCCAACCTTCCGAGCATCATGGCAGGAGATCCTGGGCGAAGTGCTGGCAGCAGAAGGCGCCGAACGGACTGCCCACGAAGTCCGCGACGATGAGCAACTGCGCGCCGAAAGCCTCGAGCGGCTGAGCACCGAATACGACTACCTCGCCCAGATTGCTGCCGGCGAGGATCTTACAGAGTTTCTCGGCTCGCTCGCCCCGTCGAGGCTCGAAGGGTTGCAGCATTCCCCGTCGTGGGGTGCCACGGTTGCGGCTTGGCGGCGGTCCGCCGAAATCAATCGCCCGAGTGCCCGGCGGATCGTTGCCAAGGCTTTGGAAGCGGCCGGGCCAGCGAAGGACGTCACATCTGTAATCCACACCCGGCTTCGCGGCTTCCTGTCCGAAATGCCGGTGAATGAGTACGCACTCATCTCAGATTCTGTTCACACGGATCGGCCCGACCTCGCCGACATGCTCAACCAGGTATCGGAACGAATCCGGCGGAGGGCTACCAAGGTCACGGCAACGGCTTTGATCCACGACACCGAGTGGAAGCGAAATCTCCTCCAGGACCTGCCGCCGCAGGGCGACGTGCCTTCCGTGATTGGCAGGGTGGCCGTCTACCGAGACAAGTGGGGCATCGGTGACTCACCGCTCCCCCTCGGGCCTGTTCCGGGCGAATATGAATGGGAACGGAAATCGCAATACGAAACCATTCAACGCTTCATTAATCGGGCTGCGTCACACGCCTTTGAGCACCAGCGGGCAGGCCTATGGGCAGCAGACTCCGTTTCCCGCGAGGCGGACCTTATCAATGTCGGTTGGCAACTCTAAACTGGTCGAGGGGGCATCCGATGGACTCAAACCCAGTCATCAAGCCGAAAGTTGCGACGCCCGCGCTGATTCTCGCCAGCGTGGCGGTGGCTATTGCTGCTGCGTTCATTCCCGAAGTGAGGTGGCCAGGAAATGCGGGCCTGACGATTGTCTGGGCAGTTTTGCTGGTTCTCGCTGGCCTAATTGGCGCCCTGTGGCTGGTCCGCGCGCGACGCCGTCGTTCTTGGCTCGTGGAGGCAAACAAAAGATGGGATCGCTTCGAAGAAGCGAGGCGAACCCACGGCACGACCGCAGAAATTACGGTCCTGAGCGTAGATGCTCTTGAACCGACTGGATCGTGGATCACGATCAACTGGAATCGGTTCGGACACGTTCAGCGCGCATGGCTGGAAGCGCTGGCAGAACCCATCTGGGCCGGATCCGTCCTCCTGATATCACCGGATCCCGGACAAGTCAGGCCAGGTATGCCGTGGCCGGCAACCTATTTCATTCAGGCTTCATACGTCTTTGCTTGGGCTCCGGCCACAGTGTCCGTGCCGCGACTTGGCCGGGAAGCCATCGCAGGGGCGATGAATTTCAAGTAGCACTTTCAGTCCTGTCGACTGGCCGTGAGGCCAGAGCAGCGGAGGGGCGCCGTCCTTTACCCGTCGGGCCCCTCCCCGTAGCTTCAACACCAGGCGCCCCAAAATCCGAGCCTGGCTTTCATCGCTCGCCTCCGCACTTTCATCAACGGGTTCTCAGGAGATGCAGCTTAGGGATATCCTAAATTATGGGATATTTGGAATACTCGGAAGGGGCAGGTCCAGCGCAGGACCCGCCGTCGAGAACGAACCGACTCAGGGGCGTACGAGGCTGGCCGAGGGCCACGTTGATTTTTAGCGGTAGGTGGCTATTCGGGGAGAAGACGCCTTTTTGGTGGACGATTGAACCACACCCCATCGAGGATGCTGGGGACCGTGCCAACAGCATGCCTCGAGCCGGCGCGGCGAGTGAACGATCATGGCCAGTCACCGATCCTTATGGCGTGCCTTGGTGACAACCCATCGGCGCGTACACGACGGATGATCATCAAGGCCTCGGCACCGGCGGGAGCACCGGCGGTTTCGATCTGTTGCGCAAATAGGCGCGGCATCCTCCCTGACCGCGTCAATTGCGGATCTTGCGCCGATAGTTGGCCAGAAACAGTCGTCCGGTTCAGATGCCGTCAGCCTGGTTAGCGGTCTCGGCGTCCTGGCTCCGTTGGTCCCGTGAGGGCTTCCGAACGAAGACCGTCCGGAGCTGGCTGCGAAAGGTCAGGTCGTTTTTCCGGCTGACCACGATCACTGCGCAGAAGGCGGTCAGCAGGACTACTGTGCCGGCGACTGCCACGGACCAGCGGGGACCGAATTCAGTGCCGATCCACCCCATGAGTGGCGCCCCCACCGCAGTCCCGCCCTGCATGACGGCCATATACAGCGCCAGCACCCGGCCACGGAATTGTGGTTCCGCCGAGAGCTGGATACTCGTATTGCAGCTGTTCAGGAAGGTCATGGAACCGATACCGACCGGAATCAGCGACGCCGCATAGAGCCAGAATGACGGGGAGATACTCCCCATGAGGGTGAAGACGCCCATGGTGATGGCTCCGAGCAGCAGAAAGCGCATCCGCGGGCCGGACCTCCGGGCCGCCATGAGCGCTCCGGCCAGCGTCCCTACGGCCATGATCGAGCCCAGAAGGCCGAACTCCCCGGGCCCCATCCCGAACTCTGTCGTGGACATGAGCGCATTGGTCACGGGAAAATTCATGCCGAAAGCCCCCAGTATCCCGACCATGACAAGGATGAGCACCAGGTCCGGGCGCCGGCTCACGTAGCCCAGGCCCTCGACAACCGGATGCTTCCCGTTGCCCGCCGGTGCCGAGGGGAACAGCGCGGAAGGCTGAATGCGCCACAAAGACACGAGGACGGCGGCGAAACTGGCCGCATTGAGCAGGAAAACCGGTCCCGTGCCGATCCAGGCAATCAGCACCCCGGCGATGGCCGGTCCAGTGAGCCGTGCGGTGTTGAAAGAAGCAGAGTTCAGTGCCACGGCATTTGCAACATGCTCCTGCCCCACCAGTTCGGAAACAAACGCCTGGCGAGCCGGCCCGTCAATGGCGCTGGCCACCCCAAGGCACAAAGCGGCCACATACAGCTGCCACAACTGCGCCGAGCCGGTCAGGACCAGAAGCCCCACCAGCAATCCACAAAGACCCATGGCCGACTGCGTCCACCGCAAGATCCGCAGTTTGCGGTATCGGTCTGCAAGCACGCCCCCGTACGGACCAAGCAACAGCATGGGAAGGAACTGCAGCCCCGTGGTAATACCCACGGCCGTACCGGAATGATCGGTCAGGACCGTCAGCACCAGCCAATCCTGCGCGACCCGCTGCATCCACGTGCCGATGTTGGACACCATGGCTCCCGAGGCCCACAACCGGTAGTTGCGGTTCTCCAAAGCGCGGAACATGGCGCTCATCTGGCACTCAGCTCCTGCAGGATATGCGCCGCGCGGCTGAGCGTCAGGCGCTCTTCCGCACTGAGCCCGGCAACCCGCTGAGCCAACCATGCCGTCCGCTGGCTCCGGGCCTCGCCGAGGACTTCCTCACCGGCCGGAGTGATCCCCACCTGGACCTGGCGCCCGTCCACGGGATCCGCTGACCGCGACGCAAATCCCTTGTCGTTCAGCGAATTCACGATCCGGGTCATCGACGGCGCCTGAACATGCTCCCGCTCCGCTAGTTGCCGAAGCGTCTGGGAGCCGCTCCGAAGATGCGCCAGGACGGTGTACTGGCCCGGCGTGAGGACATCGCCGCTGGCCTCGATCCGGAGCCGCCGGGACGTGCGCATCACGGCAGTCCGCAAATCGATCGCAAGCACATCCGGTTGGATGTCATCCGTCGCGTATCGGGAATCTTTTTTTGTGTAGGTCATGGCGTCCTTCCGAGCCGTTTCGCCCATCATGGTTAGCGACGCTAATTAGCAATGCTAACTACTACCGTTTAGCTTCTCTTCCGCCCAGAGCGGCGGAACTGTTTCTCGGCCGTAGAGCCGAGGTGGAGTTATCGACGAAGTGAGGTCGGTTACAGCGACGCGTTCGCAGTTGAGCTGGACAATGCCGTTGACTCTACGGTTGGCTGGTTCTCTGCTAGGCGTTCCGATATGGTCATTGCTGCCTGCTGCACGGCGAGCACGGCTTGCTGGACGTCGACGTCGCGCCGTTCCTTTTCATCCCAAGCGACACCCACGCTTCCCAGCGACGTCCTTTGATCCGTGAGGATAGGTGCCGCGACGCTGTATACGCCTGGATTGAATTCGCCTTTCGTAACGGCGTAGCCGGCCTTCTTGATCTCGCCGAGAGCGGCACGGAATTCGCTCCAATTTTTACCCAGTCCGGCGTTCTCAATTTCCTTGTGCTGGCGTGGGTAGATGGCTTTCAGTCGGTGGTGGGGGAGATAGGCCAGGATGACCTTGGATACGGCTCCTTGAAAAAGCGGTCGCCGCTGTCCCCGACTGAATCGGTTCGCTGGACTCTCAGGGGCTCGGGCCTCCCCGATGCACAGAACGGAGTCGTGGTAAGCGGTGCAGAGAAGCGATGAATGCCCGATTTTCTCGACCAGGTTTTCGAGTACGCCCTGACTGGCCAGGAGCAGTGGATCTGTGAGGCGAATCTGAAGGTCCATCTCGATGATCCCCGGACCCAGGGTGTAGTAGCCGTTGCGTGCGGAGTTGAGCAGGCCTGCGTCGTGAAGTGTCTTGATGTAGCGATATCCCGTTGACCTTGAGGTTTCGAGCGTCTGGATGATGTCAGCTGTTGACCACACAGGCTCTTTTTCACTGAAAAGTTGCAGGATGTTGAGCATCTTGGCCAAACTGCTCGCGCTTTCTGGCGTCGATGTAGTCACATCGCCAGCGTTAGTGGGCGAATCGCTGCCTTTCATGACCTGAATCGCTGTCCTTTTCTTGGTGATGACCGTGGGGAAAGTAGCTACCTGGCCTACCCCGTCCTTGATGAAAATCTCATTTTACAGGATCTCAAGCAATTTTCGGGAAGCTCGAAAGGCTTCTGCCTAATGTGGGGCTGAGCGGCCCGGAATGTCGCTCAGCCCCACATCAGGCTAGGGGCGCTGCGGGTTCACGGCCAGGGGGGTTATACGCGCGGAACTGCCATGTACTTGTATTCGAGGAACTCGTCGATGCCCACGCGGCCTCCTTCGCGGCCCAAACCGGAGGTCTTGACGCCGCCGAACGGGGCGGCGGCGTTGGCCACTATGCCCGTGTTGAGGCCGACCATGCCGACTTCGAGCGCTTCTCCGACGCGGAAGCCGCGGTCCACGTCCTGGGTGAACAGGTAGCCCACAAGGCCAAACGGCGTGTCGTTGGCCATGCGAACCGCCTCCTCCTCCGTATCGAAGGGCAGGACTGGAGCCACGGGCCCGAAGATTTCCTCGGTCATGAGGTCCGCGTCCGCTGGGACGGCGGACAGGACGGTCGGCGAGTAGAAATAGCCCGGACGGTTCGGCCTGTTGCCACCGCAGACCACCTTGGCGCCCTTGTTGACGGCATCGTCGACGAGTTCCTGGACCTTTCGAAGAGCCTTTTCCTCCACGAGTGGGCCAACGTCAGTTCCTGACTCAGCGCCGTCACCAACGGACAGTGAACCCAGCCGCTCGGCAAGGCGGCGGGCGAACTCCTCGGCAATCGGACGCTGGACGAAGATCCGGTTGGCTGCGGTGCAGGCTTCGCCCATGTTGCGCATCTTGGCCGCGACCGCCCCGTCAACAGCGCGGTCCAGATCGGCATCCTCAAAGACGATGAAGGGTGCGTTGCCGCCGAGCTCCATCGAAGAGCGCATAACGTGCTTGGCCGCCTGCTCCAGCAGGCGGACGCCTACCTCCGTTGAACCGGTGAAACTGATCTTGCGGGCGATACCGCTGGACATCCATGGCGAGACCACGGATGACGCCTTGGTCGTGCACACAACGTTGAGGACACCGGCGGGGAGCCCGGCCTCAGCCAAGATATCCACGAGCGCCAGGGAGGAAAGCGGGGTAAGGGCCGCGGGTTTGAACACGATTGTGCAGCCGGCCGCGATGGCCGGCCCGATCTTGCGCATGCCCATGGCGATCGGGAAGTTCCACGGGGTGACAAGAACACATGGTCCAACAGGTTCGCGGGAGACGAGCACGCGAGTCTTGCCGTCGCCAGAGGTCGTATGGTCGCCGCCGATGCGGACCGCTTCCTCGGAGAACCAGCGGAAGTAATCGGCAGCGTAGGCGACCTCGCCCTTGGCCTCGGCGAGCGGCTTACCCATTTCCGTCGTCATGATGAGGGCGAGATCATCCTGGCGCTCCATCACCATCTCATACGCACGGCGCAGTATCTCACTGCGCTCACGGGCGGACGTCCTTGCCCAGTCTTTCTGTACCCGGCCGGCCGTTTCGATGGCACGCTTTGCGTCCTCGGGGCCACCATCGGCCACCGTCGCGATAACCTGCTCGGTTGCCGGGTTGAAGACGTCAAAGCGCGCGCCAGACGCTGCCTCGGCCCACTTCCCGTCAATGAAGAGGCCAGTATTGATCTTGGCGATGACCTCGCGTGCTCGCTCTGCGACGCTGCCGTCGGTGACGTTAGTGGTCATGAAAGTTCCTTAGTTTCCTTGGTGTGGGGTTCTGTAGTGGTGCTGGATGCCGGGGTCGAACTGGTGCCCTTGCCCGGGTCGAGTACCTGGGCAAGGTGCAGACCGGGCCTCGAGGAATCGAGTTGATCTACCTGCCTGGCGCACGAGAAGCCGTCGGTGAGGACGACGGTGGCCTGGTCGGTGGCCCTCAGCGCCGGCGCAATCGCATTCTCTGCGACCTGCATGCTTACGTCATAATGGTTGGCTTCAAAGCCGAAGTTTCCGGCAACCCCACAGCACCCTGTCGCGTCCACAACGTTAGGAATTCCTAAGGCCTGGAGAGCCGAGCGCTGGATGCCTGAACCAAAGACGGAGTATTCGTGGCAGTGCGTCTGCAGCACTACCTGTTCCGGCAGGGGCTTCGCCGGTACGGGCTTCCAGCCGGACTTTGTTAGTTCTTCTATGTGCGCGGTGAAGCTGCGCACCCTGGCTGCGACCCGGCGCGCCTGATCGGTGTGAACCAGTTCTGGAAGATCCTTGCGCAGTGCAGCGGCGCAACTCGGTTCCACCACCACGATCGGGCGGTCCGTACCGTCGTCGAGCGCAATCGCCGCCTTGCCCAGCAGCTTTTTGGCTGTGTCCAGTTGTCCTGTGGAGATCCATGTCAAGCCGCAGCAGGCATCGGCGGAGCATTCCGTGGGCGATCCTGAACTTGCGAGGACGCGGGCTGCTGCGCCGGCGACCTCTGGACGAAACCCACGCGTGAACGTATCCACAAACAGGACTACCCCGTCTATTTTGGGCGCGTTGCCGCCGTCAGGGTATTTGCGGATCGGCCGCACACCTGCCGCCGCAACTGCCCGACGCCACTCGTTGGTCCCGGCAAATCGGGGCAATCCCCGCTTTGTCGTGAGACCGCCCAAGACGAAGGCGACCTTGGCTATCGGCGTTGACATGACGGCGTTGGCCACCGGCGCCATGCGGCCTGTGATCTGAAGCCAGCGGGGAAGCCAGCCCAGGGAGAAGTGTGAGATCGGCCGGAGCTTGCCTTCGTAATAATGCGAGAAGAACTCTGATTTGTACGTGGCCATGTCAACGCCAGTCGGGCAGTCGCTGGAACAAGCCTTGCACGCCAGGCACAGGTCAAGCACCTCCCGGACTTCCTCGGATTTCCAGCCCTCTTCGACCGTACGCGCGCCGCGGACCATGTCTTGGAGAACCCGGGAACGGCCGCGCGTGGAATCCTTTTCGTCCTTAGTGGCCCGGTAGCTGGGGCACATGACCCCACCGCTATCCGAGCGGCAGCGGCCAACACCGATGCAGCTCTGCACGGCGTTGACCCAAGGATCCGTGCCGGCGGAGGCCGCGGGACGCAGGTCAAAGCTGGTGCGCCATTCGCGATCCGGCACTCCCGCGAGGGCAAGGTTTGCGTCCATGGGATCGGGGTTCGTCATCAAGCCTGGATTGAGGATTCCTGAGGGGTCCCACAGATGGCGGTATTCGGAGAATGCGGCCATCGTCGCTGGGGAGTACATGAGGGGCAGCAGTTCGGACCGGGCGCGGCCATCGCCGTGTTCGCCGGATAACGAACCCCCGTGCCGGACGACGAGCTCCGCCGCCCGGCGGGTGAATTTGCGGAAGACCTGGCGGCCTTCTTCGTTGCGCAGGTCGTATGTGATGCGGATGTGCATGCACCCGGATCCGAAGTGTCCGTACATTACCCCGGTGAGGTCATACTCGGCCAGGAGTTCACGCAGGTCCATAAGGTAGTCGGCAAGCCGCTCGGGCGCAACCGCCGAGTCTTCCCAGCCCGGCCAGGACTCTCCCCCCGAGGCCAGGCGCGAGGACAGTCCCGCCCCGTCTTCCCGGACGCGCCAGAGCGAAGCCCGTTCCGCGGGATCCGCAGCTGCGCGGCCCTGAACGAGCCGCCCGTTCTCATCCAGCCGTGCGAGAAGACGGTCGGCCTGGGCGCGCACCGACTCAGGGTCCTCGCCATCGAGGTCAACGAACAGCCACGCCCGGCCCTCGGGTAAGCCAAGAACGGAGTCGGGTCCACGACGATGGCGCATGGTGTGCACGATCGCTTCATCTGTGCCCTCGACCGCGGCTGGCGAGAACTCAAGGATCATAGGGATATCACGGGCGGCATCAACGACGTCCTCGTACCCGAGGCACACCAGTAGCGCGGCTGCCGGTTTCGGTACGAGCTTCATACGGGCGCCCACCACCAGGGCCAGCGTCCCCTCGGAGCCAACGACGGCGCGCGCGATATTGAAGTTCTTCTCCGGGAGGAGATTTTGCAGGTGATAGCCGGAGACCTGTCGCGGAATGAGGCCAAGCTCAAGTCGGAAGGTGCCCAGGTTCTCGTGTGCGAGCCGGGCCAGCGAGGCACTGAGATCCTCCGCCCGGGCGACAGAGAACGAATCTGCGGGATTGGTGGCCCGCAAACTTGTTTCCGTCGCGGTCAGCAGCGCGCCATCGGACGTGACAAGGTCAATTTCTGACACGTGGTCGGAGGTGCGGCCATAACGGACGGAGTGGTTGCCACAGGCATCGTTGGCGATTGATCCGCCAACCGTGGCCCGGTTTTTGGAAGAAGGATCTGGAGCAAAGGTAGAGCGACCGCGGGTGGCGCGTTCTACTTCACGGGACAGCGCGGAGAGGGTAACACCCGGTTCGACGTCTACAACCCCGGCGTCCTCGTCGATCTTTAGAACACGGTTCATGTAGCGCGAAAAGTCCAAAACGAGCCCAGGACCGACTGCGTTGCCGGCCATCGAGGTTCCGCCCCCTCGTGAGACCACTGCAGTGCCGTTTGCCCTGCAAGCGGCGACAGCAGCAATGACGTCATCGACCGTGCGTGGGAACGCTACCGCGAGCGGTTTGATGCGGTAATTGGAAGCATCGTAGGAGTACTCGGAACGACGCCGCGGCGACGCATCCGCAGGGATACCGGCCTCGGAGAGTTCCAAGAGTAACGCCGCCGCGGAACGGCTTTCGTCGACGACGGCATTGTTACTGCCGCCCGCCAGCGCTCCGACGGCGGAGTTGCGTTGTGGTGGCAGTTCGGGGTCGTGCAACAGTGGACGGCGGGCCGATTCGGTCATGGGCATGAGTTCTTTCTCGGAAAGGCAGGCAGTAGCCGGAGGCACATCCCCGGACCAGTAGGTCCTGGGATGCGTCCTGTCGGCTCAGAACGTGTGCAGCACCACGCGGAAGAACTCGGTCGGCTCGATGGCTTCGATAGGGACGGGGCCCTCGTTGGCCAAGAATTCGTAACCTGTCTCGGGGCCGTACTTCTCATCGCCCGCGGACACCTTACCCTTGGTTTGGAACAGGATTTCGATGGAAGGGTGCTGGCCTGCTTGGTAGACCGCACCCGCGTCCAGGCGCAGGAAGCCGATCCGCAGGTTGCGCTCTGTGAAGCTTCCCAACCACTTTTCTGAGACGCCCGGGTCGCCCTCGGGCAGCCACTCGAACGCCTCGGGGTTCATGGCGATGACGTCGGTGTACCTCGGGGTCGCGAACTCGAGCTTGCCTCCCGTGGCACGTTCGAAGATCGCCTGCGATCCGTCCACAGTCTGTGCTTCGCCATTCTCGTCGGTGTAGTGGTAGAAGCCTTTCTTAAATTCCCCGGTCTTGGCCAACTCGGCGTTCGTCGCTTCACGCTGGGCGACGCTCAGGTAGCCGGCGCCGCTCGCTCCGCCACTTTGCAACACCATGGTCCGCAAGCCTTCGGCGCGCGCCTGGGGGCCGTAGTGGACACTTTCAGGGAAGTACCCGACCCATCCTTCTTCGAGAACGTCTTTCTCCGTGTAGGGCAGGCGACCTTGGATGACGTAGCGAATCTGGTCGAAATTGTGGCGGTGCCGGGGCGTGCCCCAGCCGCCGCTGCCCGTGACGCCCATGTTCAGGTCGTAGTTATTGGGAGAGCCGTCTTCACCGACCAGCAGGTGCTTCTGGTCGAGGACTCCCTCCCGCATGCTGCCGACCCGTTCACTGCCAGTGTCGGCTGCCTTGCTAACGCGCATCTTCCCGCTCCTTTAGAAAAGTCGATTTCAACCCGCGGAAAACCTTCGCGGTGGAGGCGGCCGGCCCGGCCGATGCAATTCATGCAGGGCCAGCCGCTGCGATTTACGTTATCCCACAATACGAGATATTGTCTACCTCAGCAGAAGGTGGAAGCGCCGAAGTCTTCGCCAACTGCCCTGCGCATGGACGAGGCGTCTTTTTGTGAAAATCCCACTTGATGGGACCAGTGCACTTGGAACTCTAGATCTGGGTGCCCGCTGAGGCGCATGCCTCACCGCAACCAAGCAGGACCGCGCTGGGCCCGCAAATCCCGGCGTTTAAAAGCCAGGAGCATCAAAGCCACGAGGATCGACGACGACCGCAGAAGGGTGATTCACACCCACCGAATTCGGACACCCTCGCGAAGAAGCGGAGTTCCTCCCAAGTTCGCCAAGGGCACCTGGGCGCGTATGGACTCATTCGACCGGAAGGAAATGTAACTTTGCCAAAGAAACATGCGGCTCGGAAGACGTGGGCGAGCCTCCGCCCAGGCGACCGCGTCACCGTCACAGAATCTGCGCAGTTCTCGTATGAAGCCACCGTCGACGTCCTGACTCCGGATGCACGTGTCGTCTGGGTGCTTCCGCGGACGGGCGGTAATCGCCGGGCCTTCGACTGTCGAGAAGAAATCACCATCCACAGGAAGCGTGATAGTCAATAAGTCCCCTTCTGCGCCGCTCCATAGCCGCAGGCTTCCGGGAATTGGCGTCGTTCAAGCTGCCGGGATCTCCCCTTTCGCAACGGGGGAGGTCCCGGCTTTCTCACTTGCTTGTGTGTAATGGCTCAGGGGTGCTCGCCATGCTGGAACATTCGATGCGTTGCACGGTGCGAAAAGAGCCAGCCGCGTTCAGTGCGCACGAATTTGTCGTGCCACTCCCCCATCGTGAATGGGCCGTCAAAAGGCAGCGGGAATAATGGTTCTGTTGTGCCAGGATCGACGACGAACGCTGAGTAATATGTGACGCTCGTCGCATGGTCGGAGTCCAAAACGGTCACCAACGGCGTCCCGATGAGGTGCCGGGCGACGAGGGATGGGGAGAAGTCATCGTACGAGGCGAGGATCTCGTCGTAGCCCGTATAAATCTTCCCAGCACGGAACCAAGTCGCACCCTCAGCGAACAGGCTAGCCGAGTTGACGCCATCGTTGTTATCGCTTAGATGTGAAATTGCCAATACCAGCTCTCGGCACTGCCGTTCAATTTCGGACTGTTCAGCTGAATTCATAGTTTGCCACCCTTCAGATAGTGAATTCTTGGTGTAAGGAGCCGGCTCCATCGCGGCTTGCGGTTGAACCCATCCCGCCCTCTTCCTTCCGGCTACAAAGTGAGGCGGGGCGCGCAGCGGGCCAGCTCTCATGACTTGGCCCAATAATGAACACGCGGCGGCGGAACAGAGCCAGCTTTTCGCTTGTCCGCACTGCCTATGCGCGTGAAAGTGATCATCCTGAATGTTTGCGCCTCACGCAACCCCATTGCGCATGACGCTTCGAAGGGCTATAGTCTGGATCACAGTCAGGGCCGAGCGTGCGGACTGGTCAGCATAGGGCTCCACCTTGCATAAGTCGCCTATTTGGCGTCGCAAGCTGAACGGCGAACCCTCCTTGAGTCTTGATTGTCACGTCATTCAAGTTGTTGCGTATACAAGCAAAGGTGGTTGGAATATGGGACCGATCGGGTTCATTGGAGTAGGGGCGATGGGAGCGTCGATTGCAAGTCGACTTGTCGGCAAGTTCGAACTCCTCGTGAACGATAGAAACGAATCAGCGGCAGACGATCTGGTCAGGGCTGGAGCGAAATTCGCGTCGCCTGAGGAGATTGCCGCGAAATGTCGCGTTGTGATGCTGTGCTTGCCAGCTCCGAAGGATGTCACCGGCTTGCTGCTGGGACCAGACGGTCTGGTAAACCAGATCGTCGAAGGAACTGTGGTTGTTGACATGACGACCAGCAGCCCGACGGCGGATATCGAGGTCGAGAAGGCGCTCCGGGCGCGTAAAGCCTCCTTTGCAGATGCAGCGATCGCTGGCGGCGTCCGGCGTGCGCGAGCGGGAACTGCGGTTCTGATGGTCGGCGCAGATCAGGACGTCTTCGACCGGATCAAGGACCTGCTGTTCGTGGTTACTTCTGACGCCATTCACGTGGGCACCGTGGGCACTGGACACGCCATGAAGCTCGTCAACAATCTTCTTAACAACTGCAACCGCTTCGCGGCGCTTGAGTCCATCCGGCTTGGTCAGGATGCCGGGCTCGAACGCGATGTCATCATCGAGGTCCTCAATAAATCGAGCGGACGAAACTACACCACTGAGTACACGTATCCGCAACTGCTCAGCGGAGACACTTACCTCCCGCAGGGCTTTACGCTGGGCCTAATGCTGAAGGACTTGCAACTGGCAAACGAGCTTGCCGATACGAGTGGCCACGGTACTCCTATAGGACATCTCGTTCAGACATTTACGGAGCAGGCGGTCGAGAGGTTCGGGAGTACTGCAGACCAGAGCCAATTGATGGCGGAGTGGTACGACGGACTGGTGGCTCCCGCCGCAGAGGCGTCCGAAGCAGTCGTATGACATCGGGAAGCAGGCCCGAGCAGGAACCGGGCGACACAAAGACTAACAATTCGGCGGCGACATTGAATTACGAGAACATATTCGTCAATGGCGAATGGACTAAGTCGCATGGCACAGGACGCATCGAGGTGATCAACCCTTCCACGGAGGAAGTGATTGCCACCGTTCCCCAGGGCGCTGTCGACGATGTTGACATGGCTGTATCCGCGGCATCGGCGGCGTTCGAGGAATGGTCCACGACTCCAATCGAGGAGCGAGCCACCCTTTTCAAGACCTTGGCGGGTCTCGTCGATGAACGCATCGATGAGATCACGGATCTCATCGTGCGGGAGGTGGGCCAGCCTAGGTCATCGGCGTCGGTGGCCCAGGCCGGCGGCGCAGTCGAGGACCTCAAAATCCTCTCCGAAGAGCTGGCCAACATCGCGTGGAGCGAGACTGCAGTCACGGCAAATGTCAGGCGAGTTCCAGCCGGTGTTGTTGCTGCCATCACTCCTTGGAACTCACCGTTGCGCGCCATCACCGCCAAGGCTGGCGCAGCAATGGCGGCAGGATGCACCGTCGTGCTGAAGACGAGCGAAATCGCGCCCTTGGCGGGGTATGTTTTCTCCGAGCTCACGGTTCAAGCCGGCCTGCCAGCAGGGGTATTCAACATGGTCTCCGGCGCAGGGCCGGACGTGGGGGAAGCCTTGGTCAGCCACCCGGCGGTCGATATGGTGTCACTGACTGGTTCGGTACGTGCTGGACGTCGAGTGATGGAGCTGGCCGCACAATCGATAAAGCGTGTCCACCTCGAGCTAGGGGGCAACTCCGCGAATCTCGTGCTCCCGGACGCGGATTTGGAACTGGCTGTGGCGGCTGGCATCGATGACGCCTACCGCAATGCAGGACAAGTCTGCGGCGGCCTTACCCGGATGCTCGTGCCTCGGTCTCGCCTCAAAGAGGCGGAGAAGATTGCGGTGCGCCGTGCTGAGAGTTACGTACTCGGGGACCCCTTCGATGACGCTACTACCATGGGCGCGGTGAAAACCGCAGCTCAGCGCGAGCGAATTCGTGAGCTCATCCGTTCCGGCACCGCACAAGGCGCTGAGATATTGACTGGGGGCGCGGAACGTCCGGATGGGCTTGAACGCGGATACTATGTCCGTCCGACGGTCTTCTCCCAGGTGACCAACGACATGAGGATCGCCCGCGAAGAGATGTTCGGACCCGTCGTGAGCCTAATCCCCTTCGACGATGAAGAAGAGGCCGTCGCAATCGCCAACGACTCGCAGTACGGTCTTGCCGGTGCAGTCTGGGCCGCAGACGCCGACCATGCGCGCCGGATCGCGGCCCGCCTGCGGACAGGCCGGGTCCGGATAAATGGTGCGCCCTTGGATAAGCGCGCTCCCCACGGCGGGTTCAAGCTTTCTGGCGTCGGCAGGGAATGGGGGCGCTACGGTATTGAAGAGTTCCTGGATTTCCAGTCCCTGATCGGCTGATGACGTAGTTCTGTGGCGCTGCCCTCGGGCGGCGCCACAGAACTAGCCCGAAACGCGAAACGTAAGCTTCAAAAATCGGACTGGGGAACGGCAAGACACCGGTCTATGTTGTTTTGGACCCTGGATTGAACAGGAGGGTTTCTTCTGCTCGATTCACCGAAACCGCACCTGTTGATTAAGACCGCCGTCTCGGTCGATATTTAGGACTGAGATGCGAATGAGGCATCTTCGACGGCTGCAATGACTCATATGTCGGCTTTCCGGGCCGAACAATTTTCCGTCCGCCGAGTCGTAATGTCCGCGATCTCAACGATGAAGCAGAACCCGCCATACCGCTGCCGACAGCCGCGTTAGCGGCCGACCTGATCAAAGGTGACGAAATCTGAGCACGCTTCCGGTGATCCGGTCCCAGGTCCGGACTAGAGTCCTTGAGCAGAGTTCCCGGCTTGGCGAGGAACCCGCCGCAAGGCCGCAATCGCTCTCGGTTGGACTTGATCCTGCCGACCTTAGGCGATCCTCCGATGACGAAGGACCAGGCCGAACGTCCCGTCCTAGCTCCGGCAGGCAGCCCGGTAGTCGCGCCAACCGGCGAGCGGGTTTGGAAGGCTCGCCGCGATGTCCCTACTCCCGTTGCGTGGTCTTGTCGGCAACCGGCGGAACTGGTGTCAGCGCCAGCAAAGCCGGCCTGGCCACGGCGGGCAGGTCTGTCCGCCTCACGAGCCCTGGCGTTGGGCCTCCGTAGCCACTGCGCGAGTTGGGCGTTAAAGTCGTCTGGCGATGTGAAGACCGAAGTCTCCAGGAACTGGTTCGCTCGACCACGCCTTGGTTCTCCGGATTGTAAGGTTTGACCTGCACCCCCTCGGCGGCCGCAATGCCGCTCCTTATTCCCAGAACAGCCGCCGCGGAACCGCACCCATTCCAAAGAACAGCTCACAAATGCCTCCGCACAGAAACCTAGTCATCCGGGAAGGGATCATCCGTGCCATCGATGAACCGTGCGTGCGAGGGCACGATCACCACCGTTGGAGGCACCCGGGCCCCGACCGCGCCGACGGGCGTCCGCAACCCAAGGAAGCACAGGTCGCACGGCGACTGGATTCCCGGGTTCGCGAGTAACGCGGTCAGCTGGATCAGACCGGAGGGCACACTCCCACCGGATCCTTGCCATGATTTCCCAGAACTCGGCCAGAGGACCCTGACCAGTCCACCCGCCGTCGGCATCCGCGATTCTCCCGCGACCGGAGCACGAAGGATCGGCTCCACAACCTCTACTTCAAAGTCCTGTGCGCCCGCATATCCGCTGGGCGGACCGTGCCCAGCCCCCAGTCTCCGAGAGTCTGACCGCGCGTGGACCAAACAGCGGGTTAGGCCATGGCGCGATCCTGATGTTGTCAACGCCACCGACCTGGTTTCGGTGGGTCATAATTCGATGACACAGTTCCCATGCCCGGATGGTGAGCACGGCCACCCGGACCGGTTCCGGTGCGCAACCAGCATCACTTGCAGAGTTTGGGCTTAGAAGAAGGGCACAAATTGCCCTATGGCCGGACGGAGGTCCCGCGGCAGAAAGCAAGAGCTGGCGTGCGCCTGAACTCGCTATGGAGCACCTTCGAGGTCAGTTTCAGTACCGAGTAGAACGTCCCTGAATGGCACTCAGTCGAGATACCCGCGGCTCCGCAGGCTCCCGGCTACTCCGCCGTGACGGAGCAGGTCGACGACGAGCGGCGGGTACGCCTTGCCACGGAGCTCCGTGCCAGTTGACTCCCCTTGTACGCGGGCGGATTCGATGTCAACATCTACGATCTCCCCTTCTGTGAAGGCCGTGCTGACCCCCGGCACCGCGAGAATAGGAAGCCCATAGTTAATAATATTGCGCAGAAAGAGGGAGTTGAACTGCTCGGCGAGGATGCAGCTGACACCTAGTTCAAGAAGTAATAGGGCGACGGGCCGCGCGGACCCCAGTCCGAATCGCCGGCCGCCGACGATAATGTCACCGGGCTGAACCAAAGCCGGCCAGTCGGGACGACTGGCGTGGAAGACATGCCGGGCGGCCTCCTTAACAGGGAGGCGCATCGCGAAGCCCGGGTACATGTCGTCGGTATTGATATCGTCACCGAAGATCCAGATGCGACCACGGAGTTGTAGGGAACGAGTTTCGGCCGTCATGCGATGCTCCTTGGATTCACGATTTTTCCAGCGATGGCTGATGCGGCAACGGTCGCCGGTGAAGCCATATAGATTTCAGCCTCTGTACTGCCCATTCGCCCGCGGAAGTTTCTTGTGCTTGCTGTCAGGCAAACTTCGCCAGGCCCAATAACGCCTAACTGGTATCCAAAGCAAGCACCACAGGTTGGATTTGTGACAGTGGCGCCAGCTTCGACGAATGTGGTCAGGTACCCGCGCTTACTTGCTTCTAGGTATGTATCCTGCGATGCAGGAGTGATAATCAGTCGTGTCCCTGGCGCGACCTTCTTGTTCTGGAGAATTCGCGCCGCGATTTCAAGATCCTCGATCTTTCCGTTCGCGCAAGACCCTATGAAACACTGATCAATACGTACCGATTCGAGACTGTCGACGGGCACGGTGTTATTGATGACCGAACCGGGCAGGGCAACCATGGGCTGGATCTCAGACAGGTTGATGATGCGCCTGTCCACATACTTCGCACCCGCATCCGCGAAAATGGGGAAGGGCTCGGCATCCGTGCGCTCGGCAACGTATGAGAGGCAAAGATCGTCTGCTTCGAAGACGGTGAAGTCGGCAGCAACTTCGGCCCCTTGCGTGGCGATGGTACGTCGATCTCCCATACTGAGTTCGGCCAGTCCCGGACCGCCTATCTCAAGCGCATGGTCCATCGCATCGCCGTATACCCCCGCAATGTGGAGGAAGACGTCTTTGCCCGTTACGTCTCCTGCCAAGGACCCAACCAGGTCATACCTGATCGTCGGCGGCACCTGGAACCATGTGGTTCCGGTGCAAGCAATCTGCATCATCTCTGCGGCGCCAAGCCCGCGAGCTGCGACGTTGAAAGCCCCCGCGGCGCACGTATGCGAGTCTGAGCACGCCAAGACCTGTCCGGGAACTGCCCATCCGCGTTCTGCCACAACCTGATGGACGATCCCGTGTCGGCCGACGTCAAGGAATCGCTCGATTCCATGACGTTCGGCGAACTTTCTCGCGCGGGTCCCGGCGGAAGCCTCCATGATGCCGGGCGCGGGGACGGCATGGTCGAGCACTATTGCAATTCGATTTGGGTCGTGAACTTTGCGGACACCCTCCCATGAGGGCGTAAAAAACTGGGTGTCAAGCAAGACGGCCAGGTCGACCCGCGTCACGACAACATCTCCTGGGACGACGGATTCCAGACCCGCGCCCCGTGCGAGCAACTTCTCAATGACTGTGCTGTTCATAGGTTTTTCACCAAGTTCCTGATGGCCCCGACCCGTCTGGCGATCGGCGTTCCGAGAATGATCGAACCGGAGGCGGCGTTGATCTTAAGGGAGCGGATATGGAAAGGATAAGGAGGTTTTGAAAATTCCGAGGAGGAAGATGCCCAGGGCCGCGCCTTTGCTTGCGCGGATGTGCTCAAAAATCGCGATGCACGGGTTGGGGACTAACATCTTCAAAACTTCGGACGGAGCGCGTAAGACATCAAAGCGCTCAAATTCGTTGCGTGTGCTCGCTGCGCTTGGAGGGGGCGCCATAGCCACACACATACGTATCCTCCCTGATACCCCGCGTCGCGAGTTCCCTGCAATTTGCAAGGCGCCGAGAATCATAACGCCAAGCTGGTTGCGTGGCACGCGCCCTAGTTGCATTATTATAGTTGTCAAGACGAGTGTCAAGCAACCACCGTGCGCGATACGCAACCTCGTTGTTCCTAGTGGACGCCATGACACCCATGGTTTGGACGTCTGGGGTCTCTTCCTAAACAGGACCTCCCCCGCCGCTGCGGGGTAAGGCCGGGCGGAGGCATACAAAGTAAGGTTGGACCACATGGAGATGATCCCTTCAAGCAAACGGCATATAGTAAACCGCGTGGACGAAAACACCGAGAAGATGGCTGTAGCGGAATCCGACGGCGAGGACTCGAAGGAAACTGGCCGACTAGGGGCCCTTCGGCATGGTCTGGCCGTCTTCGACTTGTTTGAGATGGACCGCCAGACAGTGACGACGATCGAAATTGCGCGTTACCTCAACATTCACAAATCGACTGCGTCGCGCATCACGTCCAACTTGGTTCTCAGCGGATTTCTCGTCCCGGCCACCGACGGACCCGGGTTCCGGCTGAGCGGAAAGCTAACACGACTCGGCGCAATCGCTGCAGCTGTGCAAGATCTTCCGACTATGGCCATCAAGCATGCTCAAGCCCTTGCGGACGACGTTGGGGAAACGTGCCAGGTGGGAGTGCTCGACGGCCAGGAAGCAGTGACCGTGGTACTTGCGAACGGCTCATACTCTCTGCGGCTGCACTCCTGGGTTGGCAAGCGTCACGAAGCCTCTACGACGGCCATGGGGAAGGCGCTACTTGCCGGTCTCTCTGATGGGAGCATCGACAAGCTCTATCCCAAGAAGAGCCTTTCGCAAGCAAGTGAACTTTCGCCTGCGACACTGGATGAATTGAAGACGCAATTGGTTGTCGTACGCAATCAGGGCTTCGCGCTTGAGAACGAAGACCTAGAACCGGGTCTGCGTTGTATAGCCGCACCGATCTTCGACCACGATGGCAACGTCGCGGCAGCGATCAACATCGCCGCCGCCGCCTCGCGATTGCCGATGAGCAATATTGATTATTACGTCTCGAAGGTCAAGTCGACGGCGGCGGATATCAGCAACGCCTTGGGGGCGCCAACCGACTCTTACTCTTACGAAGCCACTGCTTAGGCCAAATCGAAAACAGCCTGGTATCGCTCATTGCTCACGATACTGGACATGGTTGTCCGTGTAGCGTCTCGGGTCTGAGCTTGTTCCGGCCGAGGTGGGCCGGCTGGCCACGGTTGTCACTGGGACCTCACTGAAGCGAATCCGCGATTTCTTTTGAAATTCCAATCGATTTGAGCTCGACGTAGGCGTCGATACCTTCAGGACCTAAGGCGCGGCCGACTCCGCTGAACTTGACTCCGCCTATTGGAGCCAGAAATCCTGCAGCATTACCGTTCAGTTCGACCGTCCCGGTCTTGAGCAGGCCAGCAACGCGCATGCCCCGCTCGACGTCAGTAGTGAAGACCGCTCCACTGAGGCCGTAGTTGGAGTTGTTCGCGATGGAAATCGCTTCATCCTCGGTCTGGTACGGGATTACCGATACCACCGGGCCGAAGATCTCATTCTGAGCAATAGTGGAGTCGGGGTCCACCCCACCGAAGACCGTCGGCTCGATGAACCAGCCTTTCTCTAGCCCTGGGGGACGGCCACCACCTCGTATGAGACGGGAGCCTTCGGCGAGGCCGGAAGCGATGTAGTTTTCGGCTCGAGCGCGCTGGCGGGCGCTAACAAGGGGACCGATCTCCGTGGTGTCGTCCCGCGGATCACCTATGGGCATTGTGTCAATCATGGCGTTGAAGCTTTCGAGGAAATCGACCTCGAGTTTAGCCGGCACCAAGATTCTGGTCTTGAGGCTCCAGATCTGGCCGTTGTTTCGGAATGACCCCAGTCGAAGCGCGGAAACGGCGAGATCGATATCGGCATCTTCAAGGATAACGGCGGCCGATTTGCCTCCCAACTCCATCGTTATACGTCGCAGATCTTGGCTGCAAATCTCTGCGATCCGCCGGCCGGTGGCGCTCGAGCCCGTGAAGGCCACCTTGTCAACGCCGGGGTGTCCTACTAAGTATTCGCTGATCTCATGGTGGGCCGGCACAACATTCAAGACCCCGGGTGGCAGTCCGGCTTCTGAGAGGAGTCCAGCTACGAAGTAGGCATCCAGCGGAGTCTGCGGTGCCGGTTTGAGAACAACAGTGCATCCAGTCAGCAGGGCCGGGATAATTTTCTGCGCCGTCTGCGAGACGGGTACGTTCCACGGCACGACAGCCGCGACCACTCCCACCGGTCCGCGCGTGACAAGGGCCTGGCCGCCGGCCGAGCGGCGCACAGAGCGGAAAGGGTATGTCTCTACGGTCTCCAGATACGCGTCAAGGATGCGAATGGGATAGACGACCTGGATGTTGCGGGACTGCGTGATTGGGCAGCCCATTTCCGAGGTAATTAGCTGGGCAAGCTCCTCACTGCGCTCGAGCAGGAGTTCGCGGAACCGTTTCAGGATCGTCACGCGCTCGTCAAGAGACATTGCGGGCCACGGCCCTGCCTCCAGTGCATGCCGCGCGGCAGCTACCGCGCGGTCGACGTCCTCTTCAGAGCCGGAAGGCACCGAGCCAATGACATCCTCGAACAACGGGGAGACCACCTGAATACGGTCACGTGTTGCTGGGGCAACCCAGTCGCCCCCGATGAAAATGGAATCGTGGGTTGTGATCGGGGTAATTGCCATTCAAAACGCCTTCAGCAGCAGTGACGGTGCCCACAATTCTTGCGGCATGGCTGACAATATCACAGGGCTTTCCGGCCTGACGATGATGCATACCCTCCGCGGGGCCCCGTCGGGATCTGCAGAGCGTATTGTTGGGCCACCCGCCGGCAGAAGTGCCTACCAATACCTAGCCACGCGCTCTCGCCCTAGGCTGCCTCTGAGGGCTGCGCCGCACATAGTTCAAGCTTCGAATATCAGGTGCTCTTTAACCGCACTCTCACCCAACACTCTTGTTTAGGTGCGTGTAACGCACTATGGTTGCATATCAGGCGTCGATAAACATTGGATGCGCGCCGACGGAAGTTGTCGGTTATGAATATGGCCGAGCACGGATTGCCAGCCGGTAAGCCGGGAAGTAGCCCTCGGATCGTGCCGGGGATGCAATGACCGCAAAGGAGCAGGACTTGCGTTTGAGTAAAGCAGCTGGCATTGGCATCGAACGAGTCCAACTCCTTGAACCGCCCACTGATTCACTTCCACGGATTGATGTTCGGTCCGTCGTCGCAGATCTCGCCCTCGAGGAGCCGTGCTCGGGTGGGGCGAGCCTCGAATGTCCCTACTGCTGGGGACCCAAGACGGACTGAGCAATCCACAACAGACGCGCAAGTATTGCCGACACTGTTCGGCTGAAGACATCCGGACAGATCAGGAGACTGGAAAATATGAGCAATGAAACCACCCCGCTGCTGCGCAACTTGGCAAAGGAAAAGCTATCCAAGGGTGAGCCTGTCTTCTCGATGACGATCCGGCTGGTGCGCACCGTGGACATCGCAGCCATCGCCCAAACGGCAGGTTTTGAGTCCGTCTACATCGACATGGAGCACAGCAGTTTTCCCCTTGAAGCCGCAGGCCAAATCTGCATGGCATGTAACGCCCTCGGAGTCACGCCCCTCGTTCGCGTTCCTGGACCAGATCCCTTCTTCATTGCCAAGGTCATGGATGCCGGTGCCATGGGAATCATTGTGCCCGGAGTGCAGTCGGCCGACGAGGCACGTGATGCCGTCCGTGCTGTGAAGCACGCGCCCTTGGGCATACGTTCCTTTTCTGGGGCCGCGCCCCAGCTGAATTACAGGTCGCTGCCTGCCGATCAGACCATTCGTGAGCTTGACCAGGCCTCCATGGTAGTGGCGATGATCGAATCCAGGGCCGGCTTGGAATCAGTTGAGGATATCGCAGCCGTGGATGGCGTAGACATGCTCCTCGTGGGTGCCAGCGACCTCAGCGCCGAGTTGGGTGCTGCCGGGCAAGTGGATCATCCCGAGGTGCACAAGGCATTCCTTCAGGTCATCGATGCCTGCCGGGCCCACGGAAAGGCCGTGGGCATCGGTGGGCTGGGTGGTCGCCCTGACCTTGTCCGTCAATACCTGGAACTCGGCGCCGGCTTCGTCTCCACCGGCAACGACATCACCTTTCTAAGCGGCGCCGCAGCCCAGAAACGCAAACAGTTCGACTGATCGACAAGCCACGGAAATAGAGAGCACACATGAAAATCTGCATTTACGGCGCAGGGGCCGTCGGAGGGCACATCGCTGGACGTCTCGCTACCAGTGAAGCCGAAGTCTCAATGATCGCCCGCGGGGAGCAACTCGCCGCGATCCGAGAACACGGGCTACGGGTCGAAACACGTGACGGAAGCCTGGTCTCCCGCCCCTTCGCCACGGAGCGGCCGGAGGACTTGGAGCCACAGGACATAGTAATTGTCGCGGTCAAGGCCCCAGCCCTCCCCGCGATCGCCCGGAACGTCGGTTCCCTGCTCCACAAAGACAGCCTGGTCGTGTTCGTCATGAACGGCATCCCTTGGTGGTACTTCCACTCCCACGGAGGATCGCTGGACGGCACCCACCTTCAACGCCTCGACCCCGAACAGGCGCTGTGGGACCACATCGGCCCCGAACGTGCGGTGGGTGCTGTAGCCTACACGGCCTGCAGCGTGATCGCACCGGGCATAATCCGTGCTGAGAATCCCGGTAACCGCCTGGTGATCGGACGTCCTGACGGCAAACCGGACAAGAGGCTCGACGCGCTGGCCGAACTCTTGAGCCCAAGCGGACTCGACGTTACCGTCACGCCGAAGATCCGCGACGCCGTTTGGGCCAAACTACTGATGAACTTGATCGGGGGTTCCCTTGCTGTTCTCAGCGCCTCACCTATGAAGGACGTCCTCGACAAGCCCGCCGTCGCTGGGACTGCCAAAGCAATGGCAGCAGAAGGCGCAGCTATTGCCCGCGCACTGGACTGCGATCCGGGCGATCCGTACGAAGGGCTGAACAAGCTGGCGAAGTCCAGCCACCTCCAGAGCATCGCCCAGGACTTGTTGGCCGGCCGGCCAATGGAGATCGACGCCATGTTCCGTGTCCCGCTCGACCTGGCCCAACTAACGCAGGTCCCGACACCCAACCTTGACTTGGTGATCGAATTGGCCACCCAGCGGGCCCGTACCGCCGGCCTGTACCAAGACACAGCCAAATAACACCACAAAGCGATCTGCGCGTGCCCTGGTACGGTGCCGTGGCTCGACTGTATGACCACATAGCCGGACGGTCGTCGCATGTTTGCCTGACTTAATGAAGGCCAGCCCCGACAGTGATGGTCCTCGTTTCAAAGGACTAATCGTCGGGAAAGATCACGGCAGTTTACTAACTTCGGAAAGCATACGTCGGCACCAAACCATAGCTGGGGAAATCACATGAGCCTTGAATTTGGGCAAGAGAACGGATTTGCCCTCCTTCTGGTGGAAGACGATAACGAGTTGATCAGTTCGAGTTGGAGGCCGGCCTCTGGCGAACGCGTCCAAGTGCGAAGATCGGGATGCGATGTGCGACGGGGTGTCGTCGAGGCAGTCATGAACGACAACTCGGGCTTCTGGTTGGCCGCCGACGGGGTTGAAGCCCGCGTATTTGTCCTCTTGCGGGACACTGAACAAATCATTGGGATCCCGACCTGAAGACGCAGACGTCCATTTGGAAGTACCGCCTGGGTTAGGGCGGCCCTCCCCATGACCGCAAACGCAATGATTGAATTTCGTGGGACTAGCAACGTCGAGATGCCGGCTGTTTGGCGTGAAGCAAAGGGACTCGCCTGCTTCGGCGCGATGGCGTTCCAGCTCGGCGGAATCGAAGGCATCGAATATGCGCTTCTCAGCCCTTGTGACAAGAGCGGCTTCGTCCCAATGTGCAGGGGGAACTGTTGTGTTCCTGCAGTCCCCTATCAGGTTTGAGAGGTTTTAGGTTCCTCTCCCACTTCAAACTCCTGGCCGGGAGTGCGGGACCACGATTGGACATCTTAGACGCAGTGGTTGAACTGATCGCTGTGTCAACGGCAACTTAGAAATGACCGGGCGCGGTATGTTGGGTTGCCCGTTGGCGGCAAGTGATTGACCGGGCGCGG
>NZ_MTPV01000017.1:0-24477 GCF_002009585.1 Arthrobacter sp. SRS-W-1-2016
TTGAACCACAGCGGACGCGTCACGGAACCCATGCTCAAAGGGTCCGACGGCGTCCACCGGCCGGTTACGTGGGACCAGGCACTCATGCTGGTCACCGGAGCCGTCAAGCAGACCCGCGAACAGTACGGTCCCGACGCCGTCGGCGTGTTCGGTGGCGGCGGACTCACCAATGAGAAGGCCTACCAATTGGGCAAGTTCGCCCGCCTGGCGCTCGGAACCTCGCGCATCGACTACAACGGACGCTTCTGCATGTCTTCCGCCGCGGCAGCCGGAAACCGCGCGTTCGGTGTGGACCGCGGCCTCCCGTTCCCGGTGGAGGACCTTGATTCGGCGAACGTCATTTTCCTCCTCGGCTCCAATGTTGCCGAGACCATGCCGCCTTTCGTCCAGCACCTGCAGGGCGCGCGGGATTCCGGCGGGTTGATCGTTGCCGATCCCCGCCGTTCCGCGACGGCCGCATTCACCGGCGACGGCGGCGGCATCCACTTGCAGCCGACCCCCGGAACGGACCTTGCGTTACTGCTAGGCATCTCCCACGTGGTGGTCCATGAAGGCCTCGCCGATACTAAATACCTCCAGGACCGCACCACCGGCTATCCGGCGATCGTTCGCAGCCTCTCCGCTTTCTGGCCGGAGCGCGTCCAGTCGATAACCGGCGTGCCCGCCACGCTTATCCGGGACACCGCCCGCCGACTTGCCGACGGCGCCCGACGCGGCGGCAGCTACATCCTGACCGGCCGCGGCGTCGAGCAGCACGTCGACGGCACGGACACCGCGACGGCAGCGATCAACCTCAGCCTCCTCCTCGGCCTGCCGGGATCTGCCCGCAGCGGCTACGGCACCCTGACGGGCCAAGGCAACGGCCAGGGCGGCCGCGAGCACGGTCAAAAGGCCGACCAGCTCCCTGGCTACCGCAAGATCACCGATCCCACCGCCCGCGCCCACGTCGCCAAAGTGTGGGGCGTCGACGAATCCCTCATCCCCGGCCCCGGACTTCCGGCCGTGGAGCTCTTGAAGTCTTTAGGACAGCCCGACGGTATCCGTTGCCTTTTCGTGCACGGCGCCAATGTGGCAGTGTCAGCCCCCGACGCCGGTGCCGTGATCGAGGGCCTGCGCAGCCTGGATTTCCTTGTCGTCTGCGATTTCTTCATGTCCGAGACGGCGCTGGAAGCCGACCTGGTCCTCCCGGTCACCCAGTGGGCCGAGGAAGAAGGCACCCTGACCAACCTCGAGGGCCGCGTGCTCCGCCGCCGAAAGGCACTCAGCCCTCCCCCGGGCGTCCGCAGCGAATTGTGGCTCATGGCCCGGCTCGCCGAATCGCTCGACGCACCGTCCACGTTCAGCGACGATCCCGAGACCGTCTTCGAGGAGCTCCGGCTTGCCTCGGCGGGCGGCCTGGCCGACTACTCCGGAATCGACTACGCCATGCTGGACCGCGGGGAAGCCGCCTACTGGCCTTATCCCACCGGCAGTTCGGGAACGCCGCGACTCTTCCTCGACGGTTTCGCGCACGCCGGCGGACGCGCGGTGATGGTCCCGGTGGCGCCGCAGAAGCGGTCCCGGCACACCGCCGTCGTCGGCTCTGATCCTGATCCGCTGACGCTCGTCACCGGTCGGCTGCTGGAACACTACCAGTCGGGCGCCCAGACCCGCCGCGTGGCCGAACTTGCGGCGGCGCAGCCGGAACCGCTGTTGCAGATCCACCCCGCGACGGCGGCTGGCAGGAAAATCTCCGACGGAGACTTCGTCCGGGTCTCCAACGAGCGCGGAGAGGTCGTGTGCCGGGTGGAGCTCAGCAACAGCATCCGGATGGACACCGTCTTCCTCCCCTTCCATTTCCCCGGAGCGGGCAGCGCCAACCTGCTCACCGAAGCGGTCACCGATCCTATTTCCGGCATGCCGGAGTTCAAGACCAGCACGGTCTGGGTCCGTAAGGCGGCACCGCCAATCCAAGTCAAGGAGGCATCGTGAGCGAGCGAATTGTGGTGGTGGGATTCGGGCCGGTCGCGGCCCGGCTGGTGGACGAGTTGGTGCCTGCCGTGCGGAGCGGCCTTGTCCGGTTGCTCGTCGTCGGGCAGGAAGCCGAAGCCGCGTACAACCGCGTCATGGTGGCGGAACTCGGCGTGGGGCGGACCACCGCGGAGGCACTCGCGATGGCGGACGCTGCCGCTTTGGCGGCCGACGGCGTCGAGGTCCGGCTGGGCGTCACGGTCAAACGCATCGACCGCGCCCGCCAGCAGGTGGTCCTTTCGGATGGGACCACGCCCGGCTACGACCGCCTGGTGTTCGCCACAGGCTCGCGGCCCGTCATTCCGAACCTCGCGGGTATCAACCCCGATCCTTCGCACCCTGTACTCCCTTCAGGGGTGACGGCCCTCCGCGATCTCCGAGATGCCGCGCAATTGCGCGACGCCGTGACTGCCGGCAAGCGCGTGATCGTCCTCGGCGGCGGTGTACTCGGCCTCGAAACTGCCTTGGCTGCGGCCGAAGAAGGCGCCCTCACCACAGTGGTGCACAACGGTTCCTTCCCGCTGGGTCGCAATATCGACCGCGGAGGCGGGGCTGTTCTCGCGGCGAGCCTCCGCAACAGCGGGATCACCATGGTGGGCAACGCCCGTTCCACGGCGGTGGAACACAACGGTGCGCAGGGCATGTTTTCCGCCCTGGTACTCAACGATGGATCGAGGGTCGAAGGTGACCTTCTGGTTCTGTCCTGCGGCGTGCGTCCGCGGATCGAACTGGCCGAAGGTTGTGGGTTGCCTGCGGCCACCGGGATCCTAGTGGATCACCACTTGCGGACCTATCACGAGCCGCACATGTTCGCGATCGGCGACTGCGCCGAAGTCCGCTGCGCCGATGCCGAGTGCCCCGAATGCCGCACCGCGTCGGGCCCGGCCGGACTGGTGGGTCCGGGCTGGCGGCAGGCCGAGTGGCTTGCCGAGTACCTGATCCTTCTTGCCGAGGGTGGGCCGGACGCTGCCGACGCCTTGGCGCCCCTGCCCCAGGAGAAGCCCGGCGTCGTGGTGTTGAAGGCGCGCGGCATCAACCTGGCGGTCGCCGGGGACAACAGCGCCGAGCCGTGGGACGACGAGTTATTGTCCGCCGGCGTCTCCGAGGGGATGCCCCGGCGCCAGGTCGCCCAGTGGGCCGATCCCGAACACGGCCGCTACGTCAAAATGACCACGCGGGGCGGCGCGCTCGAAGGACTCGTGACGGTAGGCATGCCGCGCACCGCCGCGGAGCTCGTGATGCTGTTCGAACGCGGCTCCGAACTGCCCGCAGACCGTTCGCTCCTGCTTCGCCTGGACGGGCCGGACCAGCTGGGTTCCTCTGCTTCGAATGATGATCCGCAGCGCACAGTTTGCCGCTGCGCGGGCGTCAGCGGTGCGAGCATCGAGGAAGCCGTGCTGGATGGCTGCTCCTCCGTGCCGGAGGTTTCCAAAGCGACCCGCGCGGGGACCGGGTGCGGCGGGTGCCATGGGGACATCAAGGGGATTATTGAGCGGCATTTCCAGGGGGTTGCGGCGTAGGGGTCTATGCCTCCAGGCTTGAGTGTCCTTTTGCCGCGCCGCGCCACGTGAACAAACCCTCCCTATCTCCGTCGGTGAGCTCCGCGGCGTCGAGGAAAGTCTGGAGATCGAAATTCGCCAAGGCCTCCCGGAATGCGCCTTCGGTTGTTGTACCGTGCTGCCGGCACAGTTCCTCGAGCTTGGGTTCTACGTTGTTGCGGTTGCCGATAGCTGCCCGTGCATCGCCTAGCCTGACAGTTTCCATCACACGGACACACGTGGTCACAGCTGAAAGTAGCGGTTCTTGCGCGGTTGTTGCCGTGGGTCGATGTGGGGTGGCGGGATGAACCAAGGCACGCCGGTTTGGACTTGGATGAGCCATTCTTCCTTGTGGATCAGATGGTGGTGGTGGCCGCACAGCAAGACCACGCCGTCGCGATCCTCGGGCGGATCCAGCAGAGCGAGCCGGCGCGGCCCCGGCATTTGACCCGGCGCTTGGGCAGCCGCCGTCACCATCCGAGGATCGCGCACCTTACGGAACACGACGAACCCGCCGCCGGGCGCAGCGGCGTGGCGGGTAGTGGGATGTCCGATCCACCGCGAGCACGGAGCAGTTTGGATCGGCCATCTGGTTTCACGCGACGCAAAATGCCCCACGACACGCGAATACGCGCGTCGTGGGGCATCTAATGTGTCACAGATCCGAATGCGAGTCGAGAGCCATGCCTTACATATGAACGTGCAACCGTCGCGCCGCTTCCGAGATGGAACCGGTCAGCGAGGGGTAAACGGTAAAGGTGCTCGCGAGGTCGTCGACATGCAGTTTCTGCTTCACTGCGACGGCGATCGGGAAGATCAACTCGGAGGCGTTCGGTCCAACGACGACGCCGCCGATCACGGTGCCCGAACCCTTGCGCGCGATGATCTTGACGAAGCCGTCCTTGGAATTGCGCATCTTGGCGCGGGCGTTGCTCAGCAAGGAGAGCATGACCACGTCACCCTGGTATTTGCCGGATTCGAGGTCGGCCTCGGAGACGCCCACGGAGGCGATTTCCGGTGAAGTGAAGATGTTTGACGCCACCTGGCGGAGCTTGATCGGCATGACCGCGTCGCCCAGGAAGTGCGCAACCGCGATGCGGCCCTGCATGGCAGCGACCGAGGCGAGGGCCAGGATCCCGGTGCAGTCGCCCGCTGCGTAGATGTTCGGCGCCGTGGTGCGGGACACGCCGTCGACCTTGATGTGGCCGGACTCCGTGACAGCCACCCCGGCTTCTTCCAAGCCCATTCCGTCAGTGTTGGGGATGGAGCCAACACACACGAGGCAGTGGCTGCCCGAGACGGTGCTGCCATCGCCGAGCGTCACCTTCACGCCGGCGTCGGTCCTCTCAACGGCCTCCGCGCGCGAGCGGGACAGAACGCGCACGCCGCGGCGCTTGAAGACACCCTCAAGGACCTGGGCCGCATCGGTGTCCGAGCCGGGAAGCACTTGGTCGCGGCTCGAAATCAGGGTGACGTTCGAGCCAAGGCCGTTGTAGGCGGAAGCGAACTCTGCGCCGGTGACGCCGGAACCGACGACGATCAGGTCTTCCGGAAGTTCCTCGAGGTTGTAGATCTGTGCCCAGTTCAGGATGCGCTCACCGTCGGGCTTTGCCGTGGGCAGCTCGCGCGGGTGGGCGCCGACAGCGAGAAGAATGGCGTCGGCGGTGATCGTCTTGACGCCGTCCAAGGTGATGACCTCGATGGTGTGGTTGTCGAGGAGCTTGCCGGAGCCCATCAGGATTTCCACGCCCAGGTTTTCGAGGCCCACCCGGATGTCGTCGGACTGCTCCCGCGCGAGGTGCAGGACGCGGTCATTGATGTGTGCGAGGTCCGCGCGCATGCGCGGCGCTACATCGCCGCCGTCGACGGCGAACTTGACTCCCAGCTCCCCCGCCTCGCCGACGCGGGTCATGAGATCCGCCGTCGCGATCAGGGTTTTGGAGGGTACGACGTCGGTGAGGACGGCTGAGCCGCCGAGACCGGCGCGCTCGATGAGGGTTACCCGCGCGCCCAGGTGCGCTGCGACCATGGCCGCTTCATATCCGCCTGGACCTCCGCCCAGGATCGCGATTCGTGGTGAGCTGAAGTCAGGATGCATGGTCACAATGTTCAATTCTCACTTAATGCCGGCGGACCTGCCACTAAGCCCCACCTGAGAACGCCCGCCGAGGCCGTTTGCCTGCCCGGCTGCGCCCTGTTCAACAGCGCGCGCGGCACTGTAGTTTGTACCAGTGAGTAACACAGAGCTGATGAAAACAGACCCATTCGAGGCCGCCAAAGCTGCGGCCGACTACATCGCGGCGGAGACCGGCGTCGAATCGCACGACGTCGCGCTTGTCCTCGGCTCAGGCTGGGGCGCGGCTGCGGACCTCATAGGCGAAACGACGGCGACCCTCACGGCGTCGGAGGTTCCCGGCTTCCATGCTCCTGCCGTTGAGGGGCATGTGGGCACCATCCGCTCGGTACTGACGAAGCAGGGCAAGCGGGCCCTCGTCCTGGGCGCGCGTACCCACTACTACGAAGGCAAAGGCGTCCGCGCAGTGGTCCACGGCGTGCGCACGGCCGCGGCGGCCGGATGCAAGACCTTGGTGGTAACCAACGGTTGCGGCGGATTGAACGAGGCCTGGACCCCCGGAACTCCGGTGCTCATCAGGGACCACATCAACCTGACGGCGGCTTCGCCCCTTGAAGGCGCCACGTTCGTCGACCTCACGGACCTGTACTCCTCGCGCATCCGTGGCCTGGCCCGCGAAGTGGATCCGACGCTCGATGAAGGCGTCTACGCCCAGTTCACCGGCCCGCACTACGAAACTCCGGCCGAGGTCCAGTACGCCAAGCGAATCGGCGCGGACCTGGTGGGCATGTCCACTGCTTTGGAAGCGATCGCCGGCCGGCATGCAGGCATGGAGGTCTTCGGCATCTCGCTGGTGACAAACCTCGCCGCAGGCATCAGCCCGGTACCGCTGAGCCACCAGGAAGTCATCGAGGCGGGCCAGACGGCGGGTGCACGCATTTCGCGCCTCCTGGCGGACATCATCGCCAAACTTTGATCGAGTGCCGGGGAGTCAGGGCTCCCCGGCACTTCCGGCCCGGGCGGCACCGTAGAATTTGAGTGATTCTCCGCCACTGCGACCGAACCGGAAAGGACCGCCGATCATGACATCCGCGCCTTTCCGGCTATTACGAACAAGCCTGATCGGCTCAATCATCCTGGGCTTGGCCGCGGGTGGTCACCTTGCCGGCGGCGGAAACCTTCCGACGCCAGCCATTCTGACGGCGCTCTGTGCTTTGACGATCCTCCCTGTCGCCATCCTGACGCGCGCCAGGCTGTCGTTTCCGGCCCTCGCAGGACTGCTAGGGGCCGGGGAACTCTGTCTTCACTGGGCGTTCGGCGCCCTGTCCGGGACCTCCACCGCGACCCAATTACCGTCCGGGCATGCTGGACATGTCCCTTGGTCGCCGGCGCCCGACGCCGTAGGCGCCATCGCCTCGAGCCACGCCGCGGCAATCGACTGGCAAATGCTCGCAGCGCACACCCTGGCAACCGCGGGCACTGCGCTTGTGCTTGCACGCGGCGAACAAGCGCTGTGGGCCTTGGCATCGTGGCTGCGACCGTTGGTCCAACTGCCGGCTCCAACAGCGATTCAGCCGCTCCGCACCCCGGCCCCCCGCACGGCTCCGGCTGTGCGTCCCCGCGGCCTTGCCGGACTGCGGCTTCCCTCGCGGCGCGGTCCACCCACCCTGGCGCCCGCCGCCTAAGACCCGTCATCACACACGGAAAGGGTCCCGGCGGCAACTCGCTGCCTTCACCGGTCCGGACCCACGTCCGCCCGGCCCCCACCGCTTTTCCTTTGTGAAAGGGCACCTTGCCATGAAATCCTCACGCCGCCGCACCCTCAAAACCGCCTCCGCTCCCATGATGGCCGCGGGGCTGCTCGCCTTCGGCGTCTCAGCCGCCTCAGCACACGTCAACGTCAATCCCGACGACCCCGCAGCTGGTGGCTACACCCACCTGACCTTCAACGTCCCCAACGAGTCCGCGACAGCCAAGACCAACAAGCTCGAAGTCGCCCTCCCCACCGATACACCCTTCAACTCGGTGTCCGTGAAACCCGTTGAGGGCTGGACGACCCAGCTCGTCACCACCACCCTGCCCAAGCCCATCACGGTTGCCGGAGCAACAGTGACCAAGGCGATCAGTTCAGTGGTGTGGACTGCGGACGCCGCCCACCAGATCGGGCAGAACGAATACCAGGCGTTCTCGATCTCCGTGGGAGTCCTGCCCGACGCCGGCACCACTGTGTCGCTGCCGGCGACCCAGACGTACACCGACGGCTCAATAGTGAAATGGGACGAGAAGACTGTTGCGGGACAGCCCGAACCGGAACACCCGGCCCCTTCGTTCGTGACCACCGCCAGTGACGATGCCGCGGCTTCCACGTCCTCACCGTCCGCGACACCTGCTCCGTCAGCTGCGGCGTCGACGAGCGACGCCGGATCCACGGCCGGCTGGTTCGGCCTCGCGGCCGGCCTCATCGGCCTGGCCGCCGGCGTCACAGCCCTGGTGCGGACCCGCTCCCCGAAGGCAAAATAGCGCCAGCACCAACCACCGGACTGCCCGCGTCGGATCCCGGCGCGGGCAGTTTTGCATCTGAAGCGAGATGGTAGAAGCGGTCCGGGGTTGCCCGCCAGCTCCCGCGCCCGGGATCCAAGCAAGCACAGGCGACAGGCGTGGTCACTGCAATTTTCCAACTCCTGTCAAGTCAATTCGCCCCACTGTTAATGGCATGTGAACTTTTCTAATAAATCAGATTTATTCAGAAATATTTGACCCGCCGCGCTTTCCATGGCACGCGCGCGATGTAAAGATGTAAGCGCTTGCGCATATATGTCTGACATGTGGGCGATGGCCTCCCAGCCCGCTCGAAATACGAGTTGCAGCCGCATTCAGCGCGCGTCAAGCTTTGAACGGTCCCGGCAAGTCGACGTGCCAGGACCGAAGGACGGGGCTTCCTAGGAATCCCCTCCGCCCGAGACGATGGCGTTCCTGACAACGCCATCGGTGTTACCGGGAACGCCGGAGTTCGGACAAGGGCTTGTGCCCACTCCCCGCAGTCCAACCTCCGCGAGAAGAGCAAGCATGAAATCTCACTCAAATCCCAACAGGCCACGCCGCCGCCTGCGGTCGGCAGCCGCTTTCGCGGCCGCTGCCAGCGTGGCCGCCACGGTGCTCATTGCGTCCCCCGCTGCCCAGGCAAACCTGCCGGCCGACAAGCCGGCCACCACGATGCCGGCCCCCACGCCGGGATTCCCGCTGCCGACGGTCCACACGCAAGAAGCCTTTGATCCCGCAGCAAACTTCACGTCCAAGTGGACGCGGGCGGATGCCAAACAGATCATGGCCCAGAGCAACCCGAACGTCGCTCCGGGCGTGAACTCCATGAGCCCCAACGTGACCATGCCGGAGATCCCCAAGGACTTCCCCGCCATGAACGACGACGTCTGGGTCTGGGACACGTGGTCCCTGACCGACCAGAACGCCAACCAAATCAGCTACAAGGGCTGGGACGTCATCTTCTCCCTCGTCGCCGATCGCCACGCGGGCTACGGTTTCGACCAGCGCCACTGGAACGCCCGCATCGGCTACTTCTTCCGCAAGACCAACGCCGACCCCGCGAAGGACAAGTGGAACTACGGCGGACACTTGTTCCTGGACAACACCTCCATCGGCAACACCGAATGGTCCGGCTCAACGCGGCTGATGCAGGGTGACCACGTCAACGTGTTCTACACGGCCACCACGTTCTATGACCGTGCAGAGCGCAACGCGGGCGGCGGCGGCATCGCTCCGGACGCAGTCATCGCCAAGGCCCTCGGAAACATCCACGCCGACAAGAACGGTGTGACCTTCGACGGCTTCCAGCACACCAAGCTGCTCGAGCCGGACGGAAAGCTCTACCAGACCAAGGCCCAGAACGCCGGCTTCGCCTTCCGCGACCCGTACACTTTCGAAGACCCGGCCCACCCGGGCCAGACCTTCATGGTCTTCGAAGGCAACACTGCCGGAGACCGCGGCGCCTACAAGTGCACGGATGCTGACCTCGGCTACCGTCCCGGCGATCCGCATGCTGAAAACACCAATACGGTGAACACCACCACCGGCTCGTGGTTCCAGACGGCGAGCGTCGGCCTGGCTGTCGCAGACAACAAGGACCTGACCCAGTGGCACTTCCTGCCGCCGATCCTGTCCGCCAACTGCGTCAACGACCAGACCGAGCGCCCGCAAATCTTCATCCAGAACGAAAACGGCCAGAACAAGTACTACCTGTTCACCATCAGCCACCAGTTCACCTATGCCGATGGCATGCGTGGTCCCGACGGCGTCTACGGCTTTGTTGGCAACGGTGTCCGTTCCGACTTCCAGCCCGTGAACAACTCGGGCCTCGCGCTCGGCTCGCCGACCGACTTGAACCTGCCGGCGAACAACCCGAGCGGCAACCAGTCGGCACAGCAGAACGGTCGTCAGTTCCAGGCCTACTCGCACTACGTGCAGCCGGGCGGCCTGGTGCAGTCATTCATCGACAACGTCGACGGAGTCCGTGGAGGGTCCCTCTCCCCTACGGTAAAGATCAACTTCGCCGGAGGCATCACGCAGGTGGACCGCAGCTTCGGCAAGAACGGCCTCGGTCCGTTCGGCTACCTCCCCACCAACGTCCGCGTCGGAGGGGAAGGCCTCTACAAGTAGGCCACCGTCAATATCCGCCGGGCAGGCAGGGGATTTGCTGCCTGCCCGGCAACGTGGGGCGCCCGGTTCTCCCCGGGCGCCCCGCGCCACAACCCAGGAAGTCCCATGCTCTACTCTCCCCAACACCCTTTCCGGCCCGCTCGCAAGGGGGTACTCGCAGTCGTCGCCGTCGTCCTGGCTATGACTGCGAGCGCCTGCACCCCGACGCCGGACGCCTCACCGTCCACGGCGAACCCGCCGTCCGCCGTCGGAACTTCTGCCCCGGCGCCGTCCGAATCGGACCCGTGGCGGCCCGCCGCGCACCTGACGGCATCGCAGAACTGGATCAACGATCCCAACGGGCTTGTCTACGAAAACGGCACGTACCACGCGTTCTACCAACACAATCCGCACGGCAACTTCTGGGGAGATATGTCGTGGGGCCACTCCACCAGCACCGATCTGGTGCACTGGACCCAACAGCCCGTAGCCATGGAAGGCTCCGCCAGCGAGGAAATCTTTTCCGGCGCCATCGTTCCGGACACCAACAACGCCTCCGGCCTGGGCACCGCTGAAAACCCACCGCTGGTAGCCCTCTACACGAGCTCATATGGCGACGGCGGGGCTCTGCCCAAAGGCAGCCAGGCCCAGTCCGTGGCCTACAGCCTGGACCACGGGACGTCCTGGACCAAGTACAAAGGCAATCCGGTGCTCAGCCTGAAGCCGGCCTCGAACAACTTCCGGGACCCCAAGATCATCTGGTACCAGCCCGGCAACTATTGGGTCATGACCACGGTGGTAGCTGACGCCCACGTGGTGAAACTCTTCAAATCCAAGGACCTGCTGCACTGGGACTTCCTCAGCGACTTCTCGGGGGTAGGCGCCCAGGGCGGTCTCTGGGAAGTTCCCGAGCTTCTCCAGATGGACGTCGACGGCGGCAACGGACGGAAGAAGTGGGTCCTTATCCTGAGCATCAACCCGGGCGGCATCGCGGGAGGCTCCGGCATGCAGTACTTCGTGGGCGATTTCGACGGCACCCGGTTCACGGCAGAAAACGCGGCACAGCCGGGTGACCCGCTGACGGAATCGCAGTGGCTGGACCATGGAGCGGACTTCTACGCTGCCAACACCATCACCGCGGCTCCCGGTGGAAAGCCGGTACTGCTCGGCTGGATGGGGAACTGGGACTATGCGCAGTCCGTACCGAGCACCCCGTGGCGCGGATCCATGGCCATTCCCCGCCAACTCACCCTCGTAGCCACGGGAAGCCGCTTCGAGCTCCATTCGACCATCGCCCAGGTTGCCATGGATGCGCTCACGGACGCAAAGACCCGTGAAGTACATGGCGAAAACCTCACTGTCACTGACTCCACGGAGTCCCTCGGCAGCGACTTTGGATCCCGAACCCAGCTGATCGACGCCGAAATGGACGTTGCGGGCTCAGCGGACGCCGGCATAGTGTTGCGGGCCTCCTCGGACGGTAAGGCAGGCCTCCGGATCTCGTACAACCGCGCAAGCCAGACCCTGAAAGTGGACCGATCGGCGGCCGGAACCTCCAACTTCTCGCCGAAATTCAGCCCCTACCACCAAGCCTCCGTGCCCATGAAGGACGGCAAGGTCCATCTCCGCATCCTTCTGGATTCCTCGTCCGTGGAGGTATTCACACAAGACGGATCGACGGTCATCTCGGACATCTTCTTCCCGCAATGGGGCAACACGGGTGCTGCCGCCTTCAGCGCGGGAGGCACCGCGGGCTTCAGGCTCAGCAGTACGCGAATGCAACCCTGACGATGTGCACCCCAACTCATCCCCACCGCCACCCTCGCCTCGCAAGTCCCCACCGCCAGGCACCCCCGCCATCCCAACTGACTCGCAGTAGTTGTCGTTAAAACGCCCCATAACGACAACAAATGCGAGTCAGTTGGGGTGGGGGCGACCGGACTGTGACGGCTGCCATAGCTCGTGACCTCGGCATTCATTCTCTTTGACGATAGCTTTGTTCCTATGACATCGAGCGATGCCGAATTTGAAAAGCTGATATCCGACGCCGGCGAATGGGCTGCCCAGGATCCGGACCCGGCCACCGCGGCAGCACTGTCCGAGCTGACCGAACTCGCCTCCGGCGGCGTCGCCGCAGCACGTCAACAGCTTGAAGACAGCTTCAGCGGAACGTTGCAGTTCGGTACCGCGGGGCTCCGCGCCGCCCTCGGTCCCGGTCCCAACCGGATGAACCGCGTGGTGGTGCGCCGGGCGGCAGCAGGCCTGGCGGCCTTCCTCAAGGACGCCGTTGCTGCGGCTTCCCCAGGAACGCGGCCGCGCGCCGTCGTCGGCTATGACGCGAGGCACAACTCGGACGTCTTCGCGCTCGAGTCTGCCGCCATCTTCACGGCCGCGGGAATCGACACCTTCCTGATGCCTTCGGCGCTTCCTACCCCGCTGCTGGCGTACGCGGTCCGTTCCCTTGATTGCGACGGCGGGGTCATGGTCACAGCGAGCCATAACCCCCCGCAGGACAACGGATACAAGGTGTACCTGGGCGGCCGGGCCGTAGAGGAAAGCGGCCAGGGGTCCCAGATCGTGGCGCCCTACGATTCGCAGATAGCCGCAAGCATCGAAGCCGTGGGCCCTTTGGATTCCATCGAACTGGCCGGATCCGGTTGGACTGAGCTGCCCAAGTCGATCGCCGACGAGTACGAAGCCGCGATGGCCGGCCTGGCCGACGTCGGGAATTTCCCGGCCCGTGATTTGAAGATCGTGTTGACCCCCATGCATGGCGTGGGCGGCGAGACTGCGGTGTCGGTACTCAATGCCGCGGGCTTCACGGACGTCTCACTCGTTGAAGAGCAAGCAGCGCCGGACCCGGATTTCCCCACGGTCAGTTTCCCCAACCCGGAAGAACCCGGCGCGCTGGACCTGGCTTTGGCGGCAGCGGCGCGCTTGGATGCCGATATCGTGCTGGCCAACGACCCCGACGCCGACCGTGCGGCCGTGGCGGCGAAGGACCCGGACACGGGTGCTTGGCGAATGTTGCGCGGCGACGAAGTAGGCGCCCTGCTTGGGTCGCATGTCGTGGCCCGGCACGCCGCCGATGTCCGGCAAAGCGACTCAAGCCGTGGTGTTTTTGCCAATTCGATCGTCTCGTCCCGGCTGCTCTCCCGCATCGCCGCGGCGGCTGGCTTCGCGCATGAGGAGACCCTGACGGGATTCAAGTGGATTTCCCGCGTGCCCGGGCTGGTTTACGGCTACGAAGAGGCCCTGGGCTACTGCGTGGCGCCCGAACTCGTCAGGGACAAGGATGGCATTTCGGCCTCCTTGCTCATCGCCGAACTGGCTGCGGCGGCCAAGGCCGAAGGAAAGACGATCTTCGACACCTTGGACGAGATCTACCTGGTGCACGGCCTGCATGCGAGTGACCAACTCAGCATCCGTGTGGCGGACCTTGGATTGCTGGACGCCATGATGAACCGGCTCCGGGCCGATCCCCCGGAATCCTTCGGCGGATCCGCCATCGAGACCTTTGTGGACTTGGCCGAGGGAAGCGAGCAGTTGCCGCCGACGGACGGCCTCCTCTACCTGACCAAGGACCTAAGCCGCGTCATCATCCGGCCCAGCGGCACCGAGCCGAAGCTCAAGTGCTACCTGGAGGTCATCAAGCCGGTCGGCTCTGCGGCGGAACTCGCGGAAACCCGGCAGGCAGCGCGAACCACTTTGGATCACATACTCGCGGACGTCCGCGAGGCGCTTGGGCTCTAGTTAGACTTCGACCTCGATGAAACCGTCAACCATCCGGGTCTTGAATGCCGGAAGCCGGAGCCCGGGGTTGGAATAGCACTCACCGGTCTGCAGGTCGTAGACCTCCTTGTGCAACGGCGAGGCGATGGTGGGGCGTGATCCCCGGGAGCCGGTAATGCCGCGGGCCATGACGTTGGCCAACGTTGCCGGGTCCTGCTGGGCAACCGCGTAGACATTTTCGGCGTCGACGCGGAAGAGCGCCACCTGCACGCCGTCGATCAACGCTGCCTCGCCCCAAGCCGGCTCCAGCTCATCCAACGGGCATATCCGGTGCCAGCCGGACGCCGTCGACGCGCTCGTCAGTTGTTCTTCCCGTTCCAGAATGACGGTCATGTCAACCCTTTCCACTATGCCTGCGTCGGGACAAATGCTGCCCTTCCTTTCAGGCCCTGGCCGCGCAGCAGCCATACCTTCAAGGTAGGCGGGCAGTGTTTCACTCGATCGCAGTCAATGTGTCCGGTGCGTAAAAGAGACCTCACGCGTCCCGACATCCAATCGTGACCCAGAAGTTAAGGCCACGAAACAAAAGGGAAACTGAGGAGAAACCGCCCGTCCGTAGTCTGAAATGACAAGTTGCGGAGCACGTTCTGCGGCGTATGCGAAAGGCCACCAGTGACCGGACACACCTCCACCCCAGAAAACCTGCGCCGTATTGTCGTGGCGGGCGGGGGCCCTGCGGCCCACCGTTTCGCCGATGCCATGCATACCCGCGGTCTTGAGGGCTGGCACGTCACGGTCCTGGCCGAGGAAGATCATGTTCCGTATGATCGGGTCACCCTGAGCAAGGCACTGACCGATGTGGACTACGACCTCAGCTTGGGGGACATGTCCATGTGGGAGCACGAGGCCCTGGACCTGCGCACGGGTGAACGGGTGGTCAAGATCAATCCCGAGGCCAAGTCCGTGGAAACCGCGGCCGGCAATACGTACGGCTTCGACCACCTGGTGGTGGCCACCGGCTCGGACGCGGCACGGCTCCCCTTCCCCGGCGGTGAGCTCGCCCATGTCTACCGCACCCTCGACGACGTGTGGGCCATCAACAATGCCATCGCCGAACTCAGGGAGACGCTCGGGCGGACCGTCAGGACCGTCACCATCGGCGGCGGCCTCCTCGGCTTGGAAGCAGCAGCCGGCACCATGGAGCTGGGCGCTCAAGCCACTGTCATCAACGGTTCGCGCTGGCTTATGAACGCCCAGCTGGATGAGGGCGCCGGCCAGGCATTGGGCCGGCTGGTCGCTGCCAAGGGACTCGAAGTGCTGACGGGAACCTACCCCGCCGAAGTATTGTCCGACGACGACGGCCGGGTCACCGGAGTCCTCATGAAGGACGGCCGCATCATCCCCGCGGACATGGTCATCGCGTCCATCGGCATCCGCCCCCGCGATGAACTGTTTCGCGCCGGGGACAATGCGGACGGCGCAGGACAGCTGTTCGAACTCGGCAAGAAAGGCGGCGTGGTCATCAACGACCATTGCGCCACGCCGGTCCCCGGTGTTTGGGCCATCGGTGAGGTGGCGAACTTCGAAGGCATGTGCCTGGGGCTCGTAGCGCCGGCGAACACCATGGCCGAGATCGTGGCCGACCGGCTGCACGGCGGCCAGGCGACCTTCCCAGGCTTTGACACCGCCACCAAGCTCAAGCTCTCGGGCGTGGACGTTGCCAGCTTCGGCGACGCGTTCGCCACCACCGAGCACTCCCTGGAAATCGTCTACGCCGACCCGGCCCGGGGCGTCTACCAGAAAATCGTCACCACCGACGACGCCAAGACCCTGCTCGGCGCGATCTTCGTCGGCGACGCCACCCCCTATATGAGCCTGCGCCCCTTGCTCGGCCGCGAGCTCCCGGCCGAGCCCGGCGCCTACCTCACCGCAGCCGGCGGCGGGGACGCGCCCGACACCGAACTGCCCGACGACGCGATCCTGTGCTCCTGCAACAACGTGGCCGCAGGCAGCGTCCGCGACGCCATCAACGGTTGCGGCTCCTGCGACGGAAACGCCCCCGTCCAGGAACTCGGTGAGCTGAAGACCTGCACGCGGGCCGGGACGCAGTGCGGCTCCTGCGTCCCGATGCTCAAGAAACTCCTCGAAGGGGAACTGAAGAAATCCGGCATCGAAGTCTCCAAGGCCCTGTGCGAGCACTTCAGCCTCTCCCGCCAGGAGCTCTTCGACGCCATCCGGGTCCTGGAACTGACATCCTTCGAGGACATCCTGGCCAAGTACGGCACCGGCGCGGGCTGCGACATCTGCAAGCCGACCATCGCCTCGATTCTCGCCTCGCAGAACAGCGAATACGTCTTGGGCGCCGGGCGCGGCACCCTCCAGGACACCAACGACCGCGCCCTGGCCAACATGCAAAAGGACGGCACCTACTCCGTGGTCCCCCGCATCGCCGGCGGCGAGATCACGCCGAAGGGCCTCGGGGTCATTGCCGCCGTCGCCGAGAAGTACGGGCTCTACACGAAGATCACAGGCGGCCAGCGGATCGACATGTTCGGCGCCCGCCTCGAACAGCTCCCGGAGATCTGGAAGGAACTCGTCGACGCCGGCTTCGAGTCCGGCCAGGCCTACGGCAAGAGCCTGCGTACTGTGAAATCCTGCGTCGGCTCCACCTGGTGCCGCTTCGGCGTCCAGGACTCGGTCGCGATGGCCATCAATTTGGAACTGCGCTACCGTGGACTGCGCAGCCCGCACAAGCTCAAAATGGGCGTCTCCGGCTGCGCCCGCGAGTGCGCCGAAGCCCGAGGCAAGGATGTCGGCGTCATCGCCACCGACAAAGGCTGGAACCTGTACGTCGGCGGCAACGGCGGCTTCCTGCCCGCCCATGCCCAACTCCTCGCCCAGGACCTGGACGACGACACCCTGATCACATACATAGACCGTTACCTCATGTACTACATCCGTACCGCCGACCGCCTCCAGCGCACCGCCCGCTGGCAGGAAGAACTCGACGGCGGCCTCAAGCACATCGAAGACGTCATCATCCACGACTCCCTCGGCATCGCCAACGAGCTCGAGGCCGCCATGGCCCGGCACATAGAGAACTACCAGGACGAATGGGCCGAAACCCTCAAGGATCCCGAACGCCTGCGCCGCTTCCGTTCCTTCGTCAACGCCCCCGACCAGAAGGACGAGGCCATTGCGTTCGTCCCCGAACGCGGCCAGATCCGCCCCGCCACCAACGAGGAAAAGGGCGGCGTCCTCATCGCCAGCACCATCCCCGTCCGCGGCCAGGACTAAGGAGCGCCAAGCCATGCAGCTCACCCTCGACCTCACAGGCCGCGACGTTCTGATCACCGGCTCGGCCCACGCCGCACGCCAAGCAGTCCGGCGCTTCGAAGCCGCCGGCGCCGTCGTCCATCGGCTCAGCACCCCCGACGGCGCCGACGCTGACGGCCCGCTGCCCGAGCGTCCCTTCCTGGTCGCGGCCGTCGACGACGGCCAGCCCGGATGGGAACCCCTGCTCGAACGCTGCCGCGAAGCGGGGATTCCCGTCGCCAGCGAACCTCCCGCGGGCGGGTCAGGCCACGTCACCTTGGTCGGCGGCGGACCCGGCACCCTTGACCTGCTCACCGTGGGCGGGGTCAACGCGCTGCGGGACGCCGACGTCGTCTTCTACGACCGGCTTGCCCCCTACGCGGAACTGGCGCAACTCACGTCCGCGGAGATGGTGGACGTCGGCAAGCGCCCGGGGCACCACAAGGTCGCCCAATGCGACATCGAAAAGCTCATGGTGGACGCCGCATTGAGCGGCAAGAACGTGGTCCGGCTCAAAGGCGGTGACCCCTATGTGTTCGGCCGCGGCGGCGAAGAAGTCAGCGCCTGCGTGCAGGCGGGCGTCCCTGTCCGCGTCATCTCCGGCGTCACGAGCGCCATCTCGGTCCCCGCGGCCGCAGGCATTCCCGTCACGCACCGCGAGGTCAGCCACATGTTCACGGTGGTCTCCGGCCACGCACCCCTGACCGAAAAAGAGCACACGCACCTCGCCGGGCTTGGCGGGACCATCGTGGTCCTGATGGGCATCGGGACCCTCCCCCAGCTCGCCGCCGGGCTAAGGCGGGCCGGGATGGACCCCGCAATGCCCATGGCCGTCGTCGAACGCGGCTACCGCCCCGGACAACGCACCACGATCGCCGAACTCGGTACCATCGAAACCGCGGCCGCCGGCTGTACCAACCCGGCCGTCCTGGTCATCGGCGAGGTGGTCCGGGTGGCCGAAGCCAACCGCAGCCACGCCGAAGCCACGACAGACCTGGACCGCCTCGCAGCTTCCCTCCTCGAAGCCTGAAAGAATACGCATGACTACGTTGAATGCCCTTGATTCCCTCGATGCTGGCTCGGCGTTGGCCACCCAGGCATTAAACGACGACGCGCCCTTGGACGGTTTCCGCATCGGAGTGACTTCACACCGGCGTTCACGCGACTTGATCGAGGCGCTCGAACGGCGTGGCGCTTCGGTGCTGCACGCCCCGGCGCTGAAGATCGCCCCGGTCCAGGAAGACGTGACGCTCATCGAGGACACGAAAACGATCATCGCCGCCAAGCCCGATATCTGCATCGCAACCACCGCCTACGGCATGCGGCGCTGGTGCGAGGCCGCGGACTCCTTCGGCATCGGCGAGCAACTCCTCGACGTCCTGGCCGCCTGCCGCATGTTCGTGCGGGGACCCAAGGCGCGGGGTGCGGTCCGCGCGGCAGGACTTGCCGACGTCGGGATCAGCAGTGACGAAACCACCGCCACGCTGGTGGACATGCTCCTTCACGAAGGCGTCCGGGGGAAGACCGTCGCCGTGCAATTGCACGGCTACACCGACGTCCGCCAGCTGGAACGCCTAAGGATGTCCGGCGCGACTGTCCTCACCGTCACGCCCTACCGCTGGGTCAAGCCCGACGGCGAAGACAAGCTTCCCCGCCTCATCGAAGCCGCATGCTCTGGAGACTTGGATGTGCTCACCTTTACGAGCGCGCCCGCGGTAGACGCCATGTGGAGCACGGCCCACGAAATGGGCCTGTACCGGCAGCTGGTCGATGCCCTCAAGACCCAGGTGACCGTCGCCGCCGTCGGGCCCGTCACCGCACAGCCGCTGATCGACGCCGGGCTCTCCCCGCTCATCCCGGACCGCTACCGCATGGGCGCGCTCATCCGCCTCGTGACGGAACACCTGGCCTTGAACCATGTGCGCCGGCTCGACACTCCCGCCGGGCATATCGAGCTCCGGGGCCGCTGTTTGAGGGTCGATGGTTCCGTGGTGGAACTGGCCCCGGCTCCGCTGCTCCTGCTGCGGGCGCTTTTGGGAGCCGGGGGCGCCGTGCTGTCCCGCGAGGCGCTATCAGACCTACTGGAATTGCGTGGCTCGGTCCATGCCTTGGACATGACGGTGAGCCGCTTGCGGTCCTCGCTGCCGGACGGGAAGCTCGTGGAAACCGTAGTCAAGCGGGGCTATCGGCTCCGCGTCTAGCCCTGGTTCTTGTGGACGAGGTAGATGGCACCGGTGGTGACGTCTTCCTCGAGTGCTTCCAGGGTGCGGCCACGGGTTTCGGGAACCTGCTTGACAACGAAGACCAGGGCGAGCGCGCCGACGACGGCGAAGAGGAAGAACGTGCCGGTGATCCCGACCCCCGCGACCAACGACGGGAAGAACAGCGAAAGGAACCCGTTGACGACCCAGAGGAAGAAGATCGAGACGCCGGTGCCGAAGCCGCGCATGTGCAGCGGGAAGACCTCCGACAAGTAGACCCACACCGCGACGTTCAAGAACGTCTGCATGGACCCGACGAAGGCAACCACCAGGAAGAGGATCAGGTACGGGCGGATCGGGTTGCCCACGGGCAGCATCATGGAGGCGAAGCCGATGAGCAGGTGGCAGCTGGTGGTCAGCGTGAGGCCCAGGATGAAGGTCTTGCGACGGTCGATCCGGTCCATGAGAGACAAGGCGATGACGCCGCCGATCACGGCGATCACGCCGGGCGCGATGTTCGCGATGAGCGCGCCGCTCTCGTTGAAGCCCGACTCGACGAGCACCGTCTGGCCGTAGTACATGATCGAGTTGATGCCGGTCAGCTGTTGGGCGACGCCCAGGCCGATGCCCACGAGCAGGATGCGGAACAGGTTCTTGTTGCTGAAGACCGCACGCCAACCGATCTGCTGGCTCTGCTGCTCTTCCTTGGCGACGCTCTCGACCTCGCCGAGCTCGGCGAGGGCACGGTCCTCGGAGCGGACGGAGCGCAGCACGGCGAGGGCTTGGTCGTGCCGGCCCTTCTCGACGAGCCAGCGCGGCGACTCGGGCACGCGGAGCATCCCGAAGAACAGCGCGATCGCCGGCAACGCGCAGACCGCAAGCATGATGCGCCACACGCCGGGGATGTCGCCCCACACGATGCCGATGATGGCGTTGACCACGAAGGCGGCCAGCTGGCCGACGACGATCATGAGCTCGTTGCGGCCCGCGAGGGAGCCGCGGATCTCATACGGGGCCATCTCCGCGAGGAACACCGGGACCACCGCCGAGGCGCCGCCCACGGCGAGGCCGAGCAGGACGCGGCCGACGACGAGCACGCCGAAGCTCGGTGTGAACACGCACACCAGGGTGCCGGCGAAGAACAGCACAGCCAGCAGAATGATCGTCTTGCGCCGCCCCCACCCGTCGGAGATGCGTCCGCCCGAAAGCGCGCCGATCGCCGCCGCGAAGACGAGCGAGCTGGCGACGATGCCCTCGGTGAACGGGGTGAGGCCGAGCTCGGCCGTCATCGGCCGGAGCGCCCCGTTGATGACACCTGTGTCATAGCCGAACAGCAGGCCGCCGAAGGTGGCGATCAGGGCGACCATGCCAAGGCGCTTGCGGTGCGGCCCGCTCGTCAGTGGAGGAAGCGCGATTGCGCTGCCGACTCCCCCATGGCTTTGCGTTGCAGACATCAGGACTCCTTTGTCTTGTGATGCGAGTCATACACCCGCTCTGAATAACAGACTAACGCGCGAAAGGCTTAAATGTAAGGTCAATCTAACAAATGACTTAATTGAGACTTCCCGGGCGTGGGAAGATGAGGGCATGGGTCTTGACCGGCAGCTCCGTCCCGCGACACAGAGCGATGTGGCCCGTGAAGTAGGTGTCTCCCGCACGCTCGTGTCTTTCGCCTTCCGCGATGCTCCCGGTGTGAGCGGCGAGACGAAACAGGCCATCTTCGACGCTGCAAAACGTCTCGGTTACCGGCCCAACGCGGCCGCCGCCGACCTTGCGCGCAAGCATCGCTCCGCCGTCGGGCTCTATTTGATGGACATCCACAACGAGGTTTATGCCGACATCCTCAGCGGCGTGAGGATGGCACTCCCGCAGATCCGCAACCGACTCATCCTGAGCGTCTCCCAGTCTATCGACGGCGTGGATCCGGGTGCCCTGGAATCGCTGATCGAAGCACGGGTGGGGATCATCATCGCCGCAACGCTGCTCGACCCGGACGAACGGGTACGGGAACTTGCACAAATAGTCCCGATCGTCAGCGTCGCGCGGCCGGTACCCGGCGTCGACAGCGTGTATTCGGACGACGACGCCGGCGCCCGCGCCGCTACCGAACATCTCCTCGGCCTTGGACACACCCGGATCGCCCATCTGGCTGGACCCGATTATCACGGCCACACGGTCCGGCGGAAAAGCTACGAAAAGACGATGCGCGACGCCGGCATGGTCCCTTGGACGGTAGCGGCGGATGACTTCACGCAAGATGCCGGGCAGCGTGCCGCAGTTGAAATTCTTGGCTCAGCGGACCGCCCGACCGCCATCTTCGCCCACAATGACCAGTTCGCCTTGGCGGCACGCGAAGCCGCCTACGCGCGGGGCCTGGCCATTCCCGGGGACCTGTCGTTGGTGGGCTATGACAATTCACGGACCGGCCGGCTCCACGGCATCGACCTGACGTCGGTCGACCTCCACGCGATGGAACTGGGAAGCGTCGCCGGAGCCGTGGCCATGGACCGGCTCAACAATCCCGAGGCTCCCATCGCGGACGAGCGCCTCACCCCCGAGCTGGTCATCCGCAACTCAACGGCGCCCGCCCCTGTGTGACCCAGCTCATTACCGGCTGGTAACCATCAGGGAACGGGCCACCGCCAAATGGCAACAACAGGGAAACACCACCGAAAAACCCCGCGCCTAGGCTGGGCACAGGCACATCAACCACAGCTCAGTTCAGCGAAGGGACCCGCCATGTCCATCCCCCCGTCCGCAGGTTCCATCCACCTCGTCATCGCAGGAGCCGGGCCCGCAGCCCAGGCCCTGGTCCGTCGGCTGACAGGGAGCAGCACTACTTCGCGACAGCCGGGAACGGCTGCATTCCACGGCACCATCACCGTCCTGAGCAACCGCGACGATTGCCCGGATGCGCTCCTGGAGCTCGCCGCCCTCCCCCAGGTCTCCATGCGTTTCGGCCAGGCCGCGAGCTTCATCGATGCCGACGCCCGCACGGTCACCACCACGGAGGGCCTCGAGTTCCCCTACGATCAGCTGGTCATTGCCACCGGCTCCTCCCCCATGTTTCCTCCGGTCCAAGGCGCCGCGCGCAGCCTGAGTTACTCCACCATCGACGACGCCGAACAGATCGGCACCGCGGTCCAGGACATCACCCGCGTTCTGGGCCGTCGGCCGCTGGGCATTTTGGTTGGCACCGGTCCGGCAGCCGGCCAGGCCGAGGCTGTGCTGCGTGCCCGCGGAGTCCGGCCTATCCGAACCACCTTGCGGCCGGCCGCTGTCATGCCTTCCGTCGCCGGTTCGGCCCTGCCGGCCACCGGGATCGTCTTCGAGGACGGGAGCAGCATGAACGGCGATCTTGTGGTGCTCGCCGAGGAACGGCTCCCCCGCAACGGGCTCGCTGAAAGCGCGGGCCTGCAAACAGCTCCCGACGGCGGCATCAGGGTGGGGCGCGACTTCGCCACGTCGGTGCCAGGCATCTGGGCGATCGGCGACGCCGCCTCCCGGGACGGCATGCGCCTTGGTCTCGTGTTCTCCTCGAATGCCGCGGCGGCCCATTGCGCCGCCCGGCTCGAGGAAGACGCCAGGCTCCGCACCTCCAGCCCCGCGCAGTCCCCGCGTTCAGCACGCTCCGCCGTCGCCGCGGCCTGAGACGGCGCAGCCGGGTGCCTTCGCCGGACTGGGGGGCCAGGGAGCCCGATACCGGGCGCCCCGGCGCCCCACAGGGAGCCTCCACGGCGGCCGGGCAGTGTGGCAAGATGGTCATTTGACGAGCCGCGACCCGTGCGGCACATCCGGCCCGCCACGGAAGGACCTCCATGAGCAACGAAGCCTCCCCCGCACTGGACAATAGTGCAACCATCGCCTCCTACATCGACCACACTCTCCTCAAGCCAGAGGCCAGCGAAGCCGAGGTGCGCCAGATCTGCGCGGAGGCCGCGGAGTACAAGTTCAAGTCCGTGTGCGTCAATCCGATTTGGGTCAAGACCGTCACCAAGGCACTCAAGGGTTCCGGTGTGCTCACCTGCTCGGTCGTCGGATTCCCGCTCGGCGCCACACCCAGCGACGTCAAGGCTTTCGAAGCACGCGGCGCAGTGTTGGACGGTGCGGATGAAGTGGACATGGTGATCAACATCGCCGCGGCCCGCGCTGGAGACAAGGGCGCGTTGGTGGATGACATCACGGCCGTAGCGGAGGCGGTCCACGCGGGTGGAGCCATCCTGAAGGTCATTATCGAGACCGCCCTGCTGAATGACGAGCAAAAGGTCCTGGCTTGCGAGGCATCCGTGGAGGCAGGGGCGGACTTCGTCAAGACCTCAACCGGCTTCAACGGTGGCGGCGCCACGGTGGAAGACGTGGCCCTCATGCGCAAGACCGTGGGGCCGGACCTCGGCGTCAAAGCCTCCGGCGGAGTACGCTCCCTGGCCGATGCACAGGCTATGATTGCTGCTGGTGCAACACGTATCGGTGCGAGCTCCGGAATTGCCATCGTCAAAGGTGAACAAGGTTCATCCGCGTACTGAGTTTCCCGGCAGCCGCCATAGTTTTTGAGCCCCTCGGGGCCGAGGAGGAAAGCATGTCACAGAACACCAGCCAGCCCATCGAAAAAGAGAACCCGCTGGGCCAGAGCATCCTGCTCTTTGTGATCAGCATGGTCCTGTTCCTCGGCGCCATCTACTCCCTCACTTTCCTGACGCTTGAGAACACGTGGCCGATGGCCGTCTGCCTGGTCCTCTTTGGCCTCGCGTTCTGGATCCCGCAGACCATCCTCGGCCGCTCCAACTCGGCCGGCGAGAGCTAAGAACCCAACTGCAAACGCTGTGGCCCCGGACTTCGGTCCGGGGCCACAGCCGTTTAAGCGTCACTCCAACGCGGACGACGGCGCCCCCCCCCCCAAAAAGGGGGGGGGGCGGGGGGTTTGGACCCAAAAAAGGGGGGGGGGGTTGGGGGGCCACAG
>NZ_MTPV01000081.1:0-20039 GCF_002009585.1 Arthrobacter sp. SRS-W-1-2016
GGAGGGCTGCAGAGGCCCGCGTCGGGTTCAGTCAGTGTCGAACCCTCAACGGGGAGGTCGGCGCCACCACGGTGCCGGGAGAGGCCTAAAAGGCCACAAGAAATACTCTACTCGGGAGACTTCGATCTTGAAACTCCGGTCTCTCACTCAGCCCGCGGGTAGCTTATGTCGCCAGTCGTCTTGAGCCGGCCCAGGTTTTCGGAGCCGAAGGAACCGTGGTCGGACTCGTTGTGCAGCTGGACGGCCTTGGTACCGTTCCACGCAGCGTCAACGACCTGGGCTTCGGTGAGCGGCCCGTCCGGCAGTTGGGCAGTGCATTCGACGCCGACTTCGTCCCAGCCGTCGTCGGAACGGACATCCGCCTCGTAGCGTTCGGCAAGGAAGTCTTCGATAACGGAGCTGTTGCGCTCCAGCCAGGTGTCCAATGCCTCCCCGTGCAGGCGGGGGTCCGAGTCGGTGATCAGGTCTTTGATGTTCACTGTCTTGGCCGGAGACACGAAGTAGCCGGTGCCGTCATCGGAGCGGGTCACGTTCAGTGCCTCGATGACCTCGCCGTCGGCCAATTCCGGGAAGGCGTCACTGTCGCCGGGGGAGAGGGTTACGGGCCGCTGGGCTGGGTCAAGCAGGAGGGTCGACTCGGCGTGGATGTCGGGAGCGAACTGCCCTCCGGCAGTGATGCCCTTGGGCTGCCGGTTCTGAGATGTTGTCATGCCAGCTATGTGTGCGGCCGCCGCCAAAAGGAGCTGCGGCGTCCCCGGTTGGGCTTCGGAGGAAGAATTCGCCGCCCTACCGCCGGATCCCACCGCCCGACCGGAAACCTACCATCTGGTCGAGTGGGAAAATCCCCGGAATGGCGGGGAATATAGGGCCCCCTACTACTACTACTCTACTTAAACGACCTTAAATAGAGATATATATAAGGGGCCCCTGGTTCTCTTCCCCAGAGACCCCTCTAGGCTCTTAGTAAGAGAGTACTTTCCCTCTTAGTAAGCACGTACCTCCCGAGGTGGTTTTGGTCGAGTGGGGGTCCGGTGGAGACTAGAATCCGCGCCAGCATTGGGATGCGGGGCCGTTTTCCCGCACGACCGGCGGTAGGTTCACCGTCGTTTCCGTGAATTTCCCGGTGGAGTGGCGTGAATGTGAGAGACCGGGAATTTCTCCTCATGTGATAACCTGAGGAACGACATTGGCCTCCTAGAGACGATGGTTATCACATGGCTCCCGGAAGGGGGCCTTTTCTCGTTCCGGGGGTCTTCGGGAAAACAGCATTCGGACATCTCAAGCCGGCTATCAATGACGAATCCGCAGGCACGTATCTGCGAAATGCGGTGCCCGCAGGATGCTTCTTTTCCCCGGGAACGCGAAAGGGCCGCATCAGAAGTGATGCGGCCCCCTCCGGCGTCCTAGACGCTGACGGCTCCGAGTAGCGGGTAGACGTGCCCGCGCCATTCCCGCCAGTCACTCATCCGGGGCTTTCCGGTGACGTCCCGGTTGTGGGACTGGTCATGGATCAGGTGCTTCCAGGTCGGTACCGCGGCGCCGGTGATGATGCCTTTGCCGTCGATCAGGACTTCCCCCCGGACCACCGTCTTGTCGTGGGTGAGGATGAGCCGGTCCGCCCACCTCGGTCCGAAGTGCTGGTCAATGGCGGCCAGTTACCCGGGAACGCATCCCGGATTGGACCACGTCGGGGTGGAGCAATGGAACACGTCCCAGCCCTCGTCCGCCATCTCCAGGATCGCCTCGACGGAGTGCGGGACCGGCTCCAGGTCGGTATACAGATCCGGGTGGTTCATCGCAGCCCTCAGCACGGCCGGGTCGGCTCCGGGACCGGCCAGATCATCCCATCCGGTGCGCTTGTCATCGTCCACGACCGGGAAGGACGGGTCCAGGCGCAGCAGGATCTGGTTGAGCCGGACACCCCACTGGAGCCAGTTGCCGTCCATGTCGATGAGCGCGATTGGTTTCTCTGGACTTTCTCTCATGTGTCTCATGTGTGGGGAACATGCGTAGACGCTCCCCGGGTGCCGCCTGAATCATCGGCTGCGAGAGGCGTGAAATACTGCACGCAGTCGACTGATGGGGAATGACATGGACTACTGCCAATGCGGTACTACTGCCATAGCGAGTTGTGTCAGTTGTGGGAACACTGTTTGTCACATGCACAAACTCCGCTACCCAGTTGCCATCCATGCGTCATTAAATGAGGCCGGGCATCCCCCTCGAATAGTTAGTCTGGACGGACGCGAAATGCTGGTGTCCGACCCATGGAGCGGGCCTTCGATCTGCGATGGCTGCTACCGCTCGATTGTCAGCGACAGCATCCCTCTGATCGCCAAGCACTTAGACCGGAGCTACTCCGGTTCGCGCGAACGCGCAGCGGCCGCGCTGCTTGGATGCGGACGCTGGAGTGACTGCTTTTCACACGTACCTGGAGCGCGTTTCACGGGAGAATCGATAATTGCAGCAATGCCCGGTCACCGACCAGAATGGCTCCGGTCAGAAGCGGTGGATTGCCTCGCTGCTCTCTACGCCCATCTCGCCCGACACCGTGGAATCCAGCCTCAGGACATTGCGATCTATCAGGAAATCTTCACCCGTAAGAAGTCGTGGTTCGGCGGTTATGGCGACAGCCGCGACCTCGTCGCCCACCGAGATCTGGTCACTACGATCCGGGGCTGGACCTTCGAGCCGACCGATAGCTACGAAAGCCCAGACCTTCTCATCGTCGACTCGTCGGGCGCCTATGGGTACGCAAATAGTTGGAAAACAGTGTCTGGAGGGATCGTCATTAGCCACAAAGACCGAGTCAACCAATTCCTTGCGGACATCAAAGGGACGCGTCCGGGGTCGGGCAGCAGCAACGTTACTTCTACAACAATACTGAGTGAAGTCGAGAAGCTCCTGAACAATCAGTAATACATCGTTTAAGCGACGGCGGCGTCTTGCTGGGCGGAGCTGGCATTATCGGCGGCCACCGCGTAATAGGCGGCCGTGTTCGCCAGCAGCTCCCAGCGTTCCCGGTTCTCCTCCTGGCCGTTTTCGAGCAGGTCATCCTCGTCGGCGTAGTCGGATTCCTCGATCAGCAGCTCGTACTTGTGCTCCGGGTTCAGGACGTGGCCGCGGTCAGCCCAGTGCTTCATCTCCTCATGGACGGCGAAGCGGATGAGTTCGATGTGGTGCTCACGCTTGTCCCGTGGCAGGTGGCGCAGGGCATCCTCGAGGTTCTTCACGGCATCGGCACGGGTCTGCGGTGCGCTGTCATCTCCGGTCCAGTACACCGCGTAGGAGTCCCGGATCAGGTCAGCGACCTTGCCGGCGTTGATGGCGGACCTGGCCGAGATCCGCGGTAGTGCCTGGAGTTCTTTCCGCAGTCCGGGCCCGCGGTCGGCCTCGAAGGCGTAGTCGAAGTCCGGGCCGTCGGCCAGGGCGGGGATGAGGGTCAGGGTGGGTTCGGTGTGGGGCACCGGGGCAAACTGCCCGCCGGTGGCGATGCCTGCAGGGACCCGGTTCGTGATGTTCTCCATGCCCGCTACGTGTGCGGCAAGGCACGGCGACGGCGACGGCGACGGGCGGTGATGGCCCTGGTGACGGTGGCTCGTACTAGCCTTGGCGTGGGACCAGCAAGTAAAGCGACGATGAGGAGGTCTCCGTGGCCGACGCCAGTCAGTATGACCAGGAACAGCAGGCGTACGCCACTATCCGCGAGGTGGCCTCCGGCCAGTTGAAGATGTGGTTCGACGGTGTCGCGTTCGAACCACTCTTCGGCCGGCACCGCGACATAGTTTCCGTCGAGGCGTGCCCCTATGCAGGACGTCACGGAGGCCGTGAGTCGATGTGGCTGACGGTCTGGCAGGGTTACCGTGACGGCCTCGGCGACGACGGCAGCGAGGAGGGGCTCTGGCTGCTGATCGAGAAATCTGAGCACCTGAAAATTGCCAACCCGACCTGGCGGCGCAACGCCATCCCGATCTTCCTGCCCATCAACCTTGGCGTCCCGGGTCTTGGGCTGATCCTGCCGGACCTCGGGGTAAACAAAGAATCACTGCTCGAACTCATCGGCGACATGCTCAAGCTGCTGGCGGCGGGGATACCCGTACACCGGCGGCGGTCCCGCAGGGACGAAGCTTTTACCGCGCTTAATGCAGCCTTGCAAGGTGATTTCCCGGAGATGGATGAGGAAGAGGACGGGCCCGTATGACACCTGGAGCAACTGTGCGCCGAGAGCGACCTGGAGTCTGTGGAGTTCGGGCCCTATGGCGCCCCAGGCGCGAAGCCCTTTGCCGCCAGCGGCGAGCAGGTTCAGCTGACTGTCCGGTCCGACGATGACGCGGTGAAGTGGATCGACGTGGCCGGGCACGTATAGCGCCTGGATTACCCGAAGCCTGCCTTCCCTGATGAGGACCAGGAAGAAGCGGAGATGATCGCTCATCTAGCCCAGCAGCTCGCGGAGATCCACGATGTCGCCCGGGCTATCTTCCGTGAGCTGGATGCGGGCCAGCCGGAGACGGCCTTCGATCTGCTCAATTCCGTCGCCTACCTGGCAATGAACGGCGGCGTCGAGCGTGACAATCCCCAGAGCCGCCCGTGGCACATGTGGGCTGACCAGTTCGGGAACCACTGCAAGCTGGGCTTCCTGGCCGGTGTGATGCTGGAGGAGAGTCCGTTCGGGAACCTGAACATCAGGGCCACCACCATCGACCCCGTCACCCGGACCATGACCGACCTGCAGGTCTATTGGAAGCAGGATGATGAAGGGGACATTCCGGAGCACTGGCTGTCCGTGGGCACCGCCACTGGGCCTGCGCACGACGTGGATCCGGAATATCCGGAGCTGGTCGCCGGGATCCCGCTTGCGGCCCGGGACTACATCCGCCACTCAATCGACCATCTGCGCGAGATGGTGCACTTGGTCGGAAGCGTCCTGGAAGCCAGGGGTCGGGAAGTCCTGGCGGTGACGAGGGCGCCGGTGACGATGCCGACCGGGCTGACATTCAGCAGCCCGAACCCCAGATCCAGGCTATGAGGCAGGAACGCGGCTTTCTCGGCGACGGCCGAGATGTCGACGTGGATGTTGGTGGTCAAGGCAACCCAGGCGGCGGCGCAGGCTGCGTGGTGGGCTCCCATCATGGCGGCGGGTAGTCCTTTCACATTCGGAAGAATCGGTTTCTCTTCCTCATGTGTGCGGCCACACGGCAAAGCCGGGCTGCGCTTCATCGTCGGATCCCGGGCGGTCAAGGCCCCACTGGACCTGGCCTCGCACTTCCGCTGGCACGGGGACGCGTTCGCCGACGGCCAGACCATCGACACCATCACCCCCAGGACGGGCCGGCGCAGCGAGAACAGCACCGACCAGCGGGCCGAACCCGGCTGGGACCCCCAGGAGCATCCCGGCTCGTGGCGGGCCGTGTGGGCCTACTCCACCAAGCGCGCCGTGCGGGATTCGAAGACGCTGACCCTGCAGGAGAACCGGGCTCGGGAAGTCATCGCCGGGCAGAAGGCCGCCCGCGCACCCCGGTTCGTCAAGACCAGCGGCGACGGGCACACCCTGGACGAGGCCGCCCTGGCCCGCGCCCGGCGCCTCGTCGGGCTCAAGGGCTACGTCACCAACATCCCCGCCCGCATCATGCCCGCGAGCGAGGTCATCGGCTCGTACCACGAGCTCTGGCACGTCGAGCAGTCCTTCCGGATGTCCAAGACCGACCTCGCCGCCTGGCCCATGTTCGTCCCGCACCCGCGACGCGATCGAGGCACACCTGACCATCATCTTCACCGCCGTGGCCGTCTCACGCGAGGTCCAGACCCGCACAGGACTGGCGATCCGCAACGTGATCCGACAGCTCCGGCCCCTGCGCTCGGCCACCATCGCCGCCAACGGCGCCGCCCGGACCATCCCGCCCCACATCGACCTCGACCGGCAAGCCATCATCGACGCCCTCACGACAGGCAAATCTCAGGCACTAACCAAATGACCAAACTCAGGCCGAACTGGTGGGTCCGCCAGGGCCAGGTGTTCGACCTGGTCGAGGTCGAGGGCCAGGGCACGTTCCACCGGCTCACCGAGGACGCGTTCCCGACGAGCCGTACGCGATGCGCGTCCAGGCGAACCGGAAGCTCCCCGACGAGGAGAAGCGCCACCTGGCCGGGCTCCTCGGCTACGGCTACCAGTCGACCCTGCGGGGCGAGCCCCTCGGGGAGCCCGTGTCCGACACCGACTACAGCTTCGTCGTCTCCGCCGACTCCACCAAGTCCGCCCGCGACGACATCGGCGCTGCTTTCGAGAAGTTCCACGAGATGCTCCCCGAGCTGATCCAGGAAGGGTCCCCGGTCCGCGCCACCGACCGGGCCGGTGCCGGCACCAGGGGAACCCGCCTCGTGGAGGGCTTCAACGACCCGCCGCAGACCAGCTGCCTGGGACCTGCACCCCGTACCCGGCAGGTGCCGCCACGGCCATCGCCCTCACCCTCGACGACGCCTCGGTGCTGGCCATCGCCCGCCGCCTCCACGACGAGAAGTGCGTCGCAGGCGCCGGATGCGCAGGCCGCGACCGGCACGCTCTGGACTCGTTCGAACCCACCGTCCGCAAGACCCTCGGAGCCCTCGTCGGGGCCCAGGCAGCCAAGGAGATCTGAGCCATGTCGTCTGCATCCAACACCTGCCTCCCGTCCCGCCGCGGCCTCTACGAGCTCGAGCTCGAACTGGGCTCGGCCCGCTGCGGCGCACCGCGCGCACTGCACCTCGTCCCGGCACCGGCCGCACCGGCGGTCCACGCCGCGAAAGAGGCCGTCGGGCTCGAGGCCTGCAAGGACTGCGGAGACCGGATGCGCCCCGAGGGCACCACCATCGAGCAGTACCCGGACACCGTCCCGCACTGGGGCAACGGGCAGTGCCGCCGCTGCGACTACCTCGCCGCCGGCAAGGACCCCGAGGACCGGTTCATCACCGTCGGGCGGACCGACTACCTCGCCAGCCTGCGCGCAGGCATCGAGGCCGGCCGTCGCCGCCGCGGCGTCCCCGCTGCCGGCTCCCGCGCCGGCCGCACCCCCATCGACGAGTTCATCTCCCAGCTTCCGGAGGAGGCAGCATCATGACCACCACAGCAGAGACGACCGAGCTGGCCGTCGGGCTGCCCGAGAACCTGCTCGCCTGCGTGAAGTGCGGACGCCCCATGCGCCCGCGCGGCGTCACCACGGCCGAGATGCCCGGCACCGTCGCCACCGGCCACTCCGGCATGTGCAAGTCCGACGCCCAGCCGCACGGCCCCGGCGACCGCACCAAGCAGCCCGCCCCCGCCAAGGAGACGGCCGTCATCGCGGAGGCGGCCCGCTCGCGCCGGAAGGCGGCCCAGGGCATCCGGCACGCGAACACCGTCGCCGGCTTGGACTCCTTCATGGCAGCCCGCCACAAGCGCCTCCGCGGCGGCCTCTTCGCCACCGAGGTCCGCGTCGTCGGACGGCGCGCCGCGTGAAGGGCATGCACCTCGGACGCAGCTTCGGCGGTCACACCATCGAAGACGAGTGCCCCTGCCCGCAGGAGCCGTGCGGACTCGTGGGGGCGAGGAGGCTTCTACGATGAAAGGGGGCTGTTGAGTCTGCACTCCAGCTCCACTACTTAGTGGGCTGGAAGTGGGCGAGGTCAGGCACCCACTTGGTCTGGGCAGCTGCAGATTTCTGGGACACCGAGTCAACCAGCAGCCAGTTTCCCCGACGCTTGCCGGTATAATCCGGGTGCTCTTCGTAGACGTAGGACTCTTGGAGCATGGTCCCGTCGAGGACGCCAGGACCCTGCATAACCTTTTCCTTGCTTCCATCAGCAGCTGTCACGACAGGCGACTCTTTCTGCACAGTCATGTCAGCGTTGCACATGTAGTTGTTTGGGAAGTTGGTCCGGGCCGCAAGATCATTCTGATCACCGCTGTAGAGTGCTGAGCTAGGCGCTGACACGAGGGCCTCGAGCTTGAGCGACTTGCTGCGATCGGCATCGAGCTTCCCCGGCGACCCTTGGCTGTCTAGCGTCATTGCGTACCACTGGGTGCACCGCTTGACGGTCATGCTGTCTACGATCTGCTGCCCCGTGTCCTCGGGGGAGATCGGAGGCATCGTGGCGGGTAGATTTATGTCTTTGCCGGCCCGGTTATGATTCCCCAGGAAGAGCGCCCACTCCTGGTAGGTGTCCTGGACCAGGGTTGAGAACTTGAATTGATCTTGGCGCGATTGGCCATTGAATTCAGGCACCGTCATCAGGGCCAAAGGAGCCATATCGGTTTGTTGTTCAAGCGTCATGGCCTTGTAGGTGCTGTTTTGAGAGAGGTCAGGGTTGACCTTGTGGACTAGTGCATCGAGCTTGTCCTGTTCACTGCTCGGAGTGGGGGAGGCAGTCGAGGAGCCGGGTGCCGAAGCGCCAGCAGGGCTGCAGCCGCTCATGACGGCAACCGTAACAACAGCCGCAGCGACAGTCGCCGCGTACCTGCGTCTCGTCATTCTTCCCCCAATGATCACGTTCCTGATTCTAGGGGAAAAGTACCACTGAGGGCGCCCTCATGAGAGGGCGCTCGGAAGATTCAGCCGGGTGACGAGCTCCGGCGGATCGTAGCCCCCGCAGCAGGAAGTGTCGCGGGCCTCGGAACCGTCGTACCTCAAAGTCGTCGACCGGCCGCGGGCTCACCTTGAGGGAGGACCGGACACGCCTCCACCTCGCGCCCCGGACGTCCATGCGGATCGGGTTGAGACCTGAGTTTGGTCACTTGGCGGTCTTTTTCGGGCGCACCCTGCTCTGACCTGCGGTGATGTCCTGGCTGTGGCGGTTCTGAGGCACTAATTGGTGCTCTACTGTGGTGGCTGTGGCGTGGATTCGGCGGGTGCGGACGGCTTCGGGGGCGACGGCGGCCGTGCAGATCGCGGAGTCCGTGGAGGGGCGTCGGAGGATCGTGGCCCATGTCGGGTCAGCGCATACGGAGGCTGAGCTCGGGCTCCTTCTCGAGAGGGCCCAGGTGCTGCTGGATGACCCCGGCCAGGGCGAGCTCGACCTCGGTCTGGAGCCCGCAGTGCCCAGGGCGGCGCTGATCGGCTCGCCCGCGGCGCCGGCCCTGTTCAAGGACCCGCAGGCGCCGGTCCCGGGGCGGTCGGCGGTCGCGCCGCCGCGTGTGGTCGGTACCGCCTCGCGGGGTGCTCTTCGACGCCCTCGCGGCGCTCTTCGCCGACCTCGGTCTGGGCTCTGTGGATGATGAGGTGTTCGGTGACCTGGTGATTGCCCGGATCGTGGAGCCGACCTCCATCCTGGACACCGCCCGCGTGCTGGGCGACCTCGGCGTGCGTGCGGCGAGCGAGAAGACGATGCGCCGCACCCTGTCCCGGGCGCACCAGGGCACCTACCGTGACCGGGTCGCGAAGCTGTGCTTCGAGCACGCTGCGGCCAGCGGGGACGTCTCCCTGTGCCTGTACGACGTCACGACCCTGTACTTCGAGGCCGAGAAGGAGGACGGGCTGCGCAAGGTCGGCTACTCCAAGGAACGCCGCGTGGACCCTCAGATCGTCGTGGGCCTGCTCGTGGACCGCAACGGGTTCCCGCTGGAGATCGGCTGCTACGAGGGCAACAGGGCCGAGCAGACCACCATCATCCCCATCGTGAAGCAGTTCCAGGACCGCCACGGCATCGGGGACATGGTCGTGGTCGCCGACGCCGGCATGCTCTCCGCAGCCAACCTGGCCGCCCTCGAGGAAGCCGGGCTGCGCTTCATCGTCGGATCCCGGGCGGTCAAGGCCCCACTGGACCTGGCCTCGCACTTCCGCTGGCACGGGGACGCGTTCGCCGACGGCCAGACCATCGACACCATCACCCCCAGGACGGGCCGGCGCAGCGAGAACAGCACCGACCAGCGGGCCGAACCCGGCTGGGACCCCCAGGAGCATCCCGGCTCGTGGCGGGCCGTGTGGGCCTACTCCACCAAGCGCGCCGTGCGGGATTCGAAGACGCTGACCCTGCAGGAGAACCGGGCTCGGGAAGTCATCGCCGGGCAGAAGGCCGCCCGCGCACCCCGGTTCGTCAAGACCAGCGGCGACGGGCACACCCTGGACGAGGCCGCCCTGGCCCGCGCCCGGCGCCTCGTCGGGCTCAAGGGCTACGTCACCAACATCCCCGCCCGCATCATGCCCGCGAGCGAGGTCATCGGCTCGTACCACGAGCTCTGGCACGTCGAGCAGTCCTTCCGGATGTCCAAGACCGACCTCGCCGCCTGGCCCATGTTCGTCCCGCACCCGCGACGCGCGTAAATTCCGCGCATCATGGCTGCTGCCTCGACCGGGGTGGCTGTGAAGGCTTTGGCGTAAGGCTCGGCGAATTTGAAGTCTGCGCCGCACTTAGTGGGGTCGGCAACATACAGTTCGTACCTGGGATTTGCCGATGAGCGGTGTCTTTTCCCAGCCGCGGCGGTAGCCGAGCATTGACGGTAGAAGCCGGGCTTCCACATCTTCGAGTCGATCAGCAGTACCGACTTGCCCGAGACGATGGCGTGGTCGATGTTGGCTTTGAAGCCGGGCAAAGGGATGCGCAGGTCGTGGAGGACGGCGGCCTTCTTGCCGAAACCGTTCAGCACGCACTTCTGTCTTTTGCTCACCTTTGGCGCCGATCTTCGCGACGTTCTCGTTCACCGCCCAGGTGGTGTCTTGCAGGCCGGTGGTGTCTTGCAGGCCGGTGGCGGCCCGGCCGTAGATGCCGTTGCTCATCAGGACCAGAAGAAACGGACGATGGTCCAGATGCCGAGGAGGACGACGATGGCGCCCAGGACCTTGGCTCCGGACCCGAACATCCAGTCCTCGATGTCCTTCTTGTCCTTGGCGCTCTGGTCCAGGACGCGTTCTTTCAGATTCTTTTCGCTCATACTCTGAAACATGCGTAGGCAACGCGGTCACGCCTGTCCTCTTGACCGAGGCGCGGCGCGGTGCAACGTTTGGGGATTGATAGGTGAGGGAGTCCACCGAAGATCCGGATGATTGCGGATTAGCGGGGTAGGTCCTCTACCTTTTGCCGAGAATGGAGCCGGCTTCGACCAGCACCTCGTTCTACGGTTCCTTGATGCAGCTGTAGTTGATCTCGTCGAACGGCGCCCCCAGGGCCTCTGCCACCATCTTTTCAGCCCCCTCACGGGCGATGGATCCCGGTTTCATTTCGAGATGCCGGAAGCGGCGCACCCAGCAGATCCAGCCAACGATAACGACCATGACGAGAACGGGGGCGCCGAGGAGGGTCAGGATGTGGAAGATGTCGAACCAGTAAAGGACGACGGCCAATGGGATCGGCAGGCACCAGACAAGCCAGATAGCAACCACGCACAGACGGAAGCCGGTACTCCAAGGGTCTTTCTTGTCTGCTACCGATCGTTCGGCGCTAGCCTCGTACTGCATGAGAACGAGGTGCCCGATCCACAGAAGGAAGATTGCCAAGGGCGCGGTCGTGGCCAGACAAATCAGAAGAGTGCCCGCCACCCGCTGCCGCTCGTCATGATTGTTGACTGAGGCGCTGATGAAATCTTGGACCCAATTGGGAATGAACATCTGCCCGTGCATCAGGTCGGCGACTGTTTGGGCCCAGCCATTGCGATAGAGGAGGTAAGCGCCTGCCAATGCCGCCGGAAGGGAGAACGCCATGAACGCGGTCCCGTCGAAAGACCGCCACCATCGCGCATGGAACGCCGACTTGAGTTTTGCATCGTCCTCCTTATCGGTAGCTGCGTCTCCCGTTGAGCTGTCTACGGCTTCTTTGCTCGTAGCACTGCTGGCCTGCCTTGCGCCGCTGACCTTCGCCTCGAAGTTCCCGTCGAGGGTTTTGGCGTCCCTCTTCTCATGGAAGATGATCATGCGGTAAAGGGCGTCCTGGAATTGTTCAGCGTTGTCGGGGTACCCGCCGTGCGCACCGAGGACGCTCCGGGAGTTGTCGACTTTGATGTTGTATGGGAAGGCCTTCTGGTGGTCGACCGGCCCGCCGATGAAGTCGAGCGGATCGAAGAAATTGACCCAGCCCGTCCGGTTGTCGACGTTTTTCAGCTGCTTGAGGTAATGGCTCTCCCTCATCTTGAGGAGTTTGATGGGGCAGCCGAAAGTGGCGAGGAACTTGACCTTGGATTCTTCGATCTCGGAGAGCACATCGATGGACAGCAACGAACCGAGGGAGTGGGCGGCGATGACGGTTGTTTCGGTTCTGGCCGTGAGCCAGTCCAGATCGTGTCGTATCTTTTTCCGGGCCTCGAAGGTGTTGCGGGGGTTCTGCTGGTAGACCATGACGTCGCCTACCCACAGCACGAGGAAGTTCAGAAAGCCCACGGATGCGTCACCGATTTTGCCGGGTAGCTTCCCGACGAGCAACAGGGCAGATGGGAGCAACGCGATCAGAATGCAAATAGCCATGGCAAGGACTGTGCCCAAGACGAGAGATCCAAACCAGTCGCCGGAGAACCACTCGGTACTCAGCATCACCACCCCGATGGTTGTTGCCGCGGCGAGAAAGCCTCGCCAGCCGACACCCCAGATGAGCGGAGTGACCCAGTCTGAGATCTTGGACGCGGACGGTGCGTCGAACAGGTTGGCCCACCACGCCTCTGCGATCAGGACATCGACGTAGCTGCTCTCATCCTCTTCTTTGACCTTCCACCGGGCATGAACATGACGTGGTGTGCCGGGCCTTGTGCGGCACGCCCTGCCGCATCCGGTGACATACCCGTGGCCCCCGTGGCCAGCCAGCCAGGCAGCGGCCCAAGTAAGCAAAGGGTCACCCATATAGGCTAAGGTGTCACCCTCTGGCTGGACCCCCATGCCGTGGACAAGCAGAACCCCAACACTGCGCACCATGAAGTGAGGTTAGAACTGCCGGGGTCCTTTGAATAGAGTGGCGCTACTCGAATCGGCAGAACCACCGTTCACCATTCGACTTCATCGGTGGTATTGACATTTCGCGGGCGGTTGAGGCCGTTGGTTGTCCGCAGGCCGTGCAGTAATTTCCCAGCCGGATAGGTGGGCCGCAGTTGCCGCGCACCGGCCTGGGGTTGAAGGCACATCTGGCCCGTTGTCGATCATGCCGTGTTCCCGTGTTGCTCGGGCACTGCGGAGCCTCCGAACGGGAAGTTTTGGTTCGCGTTCAACAGCACGAGCCGGTGTTGATGACGACGGAGCGGTGGCCTTCGAGGATGTCGGCCCAGCTGACTTTCCGGCGGGACGGGCTCCACCAGTCCTCCAAGATGAGCAGCTGTTCGAACTTGTTCCGGGGCGGTTCCAGGAACGGCCGGCGCGCCGATTCGGTGCGGTCCTCGAAGAGAGAGGAGATGGCGATGTACGCCTGCTCCAGCACCTCGTCGGGCTCGCCGCGTTCACGCAGTTTGATGCCGAGGGCCTTGATGCCGGTGGCGAGCTGCACGGCGATTTTGTCGGAGGTTCCGGCGAGCAGCTGGTACGCGTAGTAGATCGGGGACATGCCGTGCTTGAGGATCCGGTCGTCGCGGTCCTCGATCGAATCCAGGACGCGGGCGTCAACGGACAGGGCTGCGGTGAGCACGGCGACGATGGTCGGGAAGGACCGGACACCGATCGCTTCGGCGCCGAACGTGTACTTCAGGGCGTTGGTGAAGAAGACCGCCTTGGTTGCATTGTCACCCGGCACGGAGAACAAATCGATGGCCGGTGTGCGGGCGTCGGCGACGTCGATGGCCAGGACCTTATCGCCAAGCGAGTGCGCCCACTGGACGTACTTGGCGACGCCGTCACCCTTGGACTCGAACGCGATCAGGGTGTTGTTGGACCCGGGGTATCCGGGCTTGCCGGCGGGGTTGACCCGCTCCAGGCAGTGCCATCCGAACAGGGACCGGATGAGCAGCGAGTTGTGTGTAGGAATGAATCCGTGCGTCAAATACATCCCGTCTGAAGCCTCCACCGAGATGCAGCGCACCTTTTCGGACTCCACCTTCTCGATCGACGTGATGTAAAGCAGGCTCTGCGTCGAGCGGGTCACGCTCGCCAGGCGCTTGCGCTTCCGTGGCAACCGGAAGACAGGCAGCGACGTGGTGAAGTGCATCCGGTGACGGATCCCGGTCACCTTGCGGTTCCCTTCCTTGTCGATATAAGAGGCGTCAGACGGCGAACTCTTGCACTTGATGCCGAGTGAACGGATCAGCTCCAGAGCATCTGCAGCGAGCCGGTCGTGGCAGAGACTGAGCTCGCAGGCCCCGCTGGCATCAATGGTGCCGTCGGTATCCATGAGCCCCTGCAACACGGCGAGTCGCTGCTCGAAGGATGCGCGCAGGTAGGCGGCCGGTATGTGTTTGTTGTCGATCAGGTTCAAGGCGCGGAACTTTTCGATTGCGCTGATGATGCCGTAGAGCCCCGGCGCCTTGCGTGCCCGCACTTCGTAGCCGGCCGCGATGATCTCGTCGAGGACGGGCTGGTCAAAGCAAGTGATTGCAGGTCCGTTCGTGTTCCCGTCGCCGAGCCAGGCGCCGAGGACGTAGGGGTCCAGGATTGCGTCGATGGCTTCCCCCGCGATGGGAGCGGCGAGGTCGACAGCCCAGTTGGCGGCGTCCTCCGCTGACACCCGCACCCGGGCGGCAAGCTCAGCGGTCGTGCGGAGCTGTACGCGAGGAGCCCGGTCTTTGCCCGCCTCGACATGGTTCGCATATCGAGTAAGCACTTCGCGGAGCGGGAATGCCTCGAGAGCCTTGACGGTCTCGCGTACCGGCGTCAGGGCGGTGTGGCTGTCGCGGACCGAACTTACGCCCGCCATTTTGAGCCTCCGGTTCATCGTGGATACCTCGATCGTGGAAGGATCGCTGGTACCGCAAGCGACAAGGACGTCACGCGCGGTCATAAGTGCACCCGGCGTTACCTCGGGCGCCTCGACATTCATCCGACCGACGACGGATTTTTTGTTCGTGGACAACCCTTGGAGGGCACTCATGGCAGCCACGGCGTCGAATCGGACACGTGGCCTGGTGATCGGCGCCAGGGCTGCGGATGGTCGGATTGAAACCTGAGTGATGGTCGAGTCGATGCCTGAGTCACGCGCGAATCGGAGCAGCACTTCAGCGCCGACGCCGCTGACACGGGCCATGTCGTTGCCGGTGGCCAGAGTGCCCGGAGCAATGCTCGCCGCAATGCTGCGAAGGCGATCCGCTTCTTCGGCTGCACAGCGGTCGACTTCGGCCATCTTGCCCGTCAGGATGGCCGAGCCGTCTCGACGCCGAGTTGTGCGTGATGAGACTGCCCAGAGGTGTCCGGCGTCGGCACGGACCTTCTGACCATCGCTGAATGTCAGCTCGTACATGTCCCCGTCGAAGACGTCTGAGAAACCGGCCACGGTGGTGGCTTCTCCGGCGGGGGTGAGGACTTCATCACCGATGACGAGGTCGCGGTTGCGGGCCCACCCGGTCCGGAAGCGGTCCGACACCGGAACTGGAAACTTAGCCTCCAGGCTTTCCGCTTTTCCACTGCCGGGCTTGCCGACCACCGCAACGCCGAAGAGCATCGCGGCCGCGGACAGATGTGCGGATCCGTCGTCGTTGCTTCCCAGCAGCGGACCGATCTCCTGGAGCATCACCGGCGGTGTGGCGCGGGCCCGGGTCGCTGCGACACCGGAGACGGCGCCGGCGTGCGGGGAGACCATGCCGACGACGACATCGGGTCCAACCATGAAGGTGTCCGGGGCCAGCGGGTAGTCACCGTCGGAGGCGGGCACGAACTTTTCGAACGCGACCTTCTCGCCGTTGACGTTCCGGTGCCCGCGGATGGTCTGCTCCTTCCGCGGCGGCCGGGGCCGTCCGCGGCGGGCTGCCGGGGCCGGAAAATCGGGGACGGCCAGGCGGTTGCGCAGCCTCGTTTCCGGCGAGGAGATACGGCCGGTCAGGGCGGCAATGCCGAGCACGGCGGCGATGCCGGAGAGCGCAAGCAGCACAGGGTAGACGGCGGCCGGGATGAACTGCGCGTACGCCGCGGGAATCATCGGCAGACCGAACAGGGTGGCCGCGGCGAACAGCAGGCCGGCGGGAAGCCCAAGGAACAGCGGGTGCCGGGCCGGAGCGAACCGCACACCGGAGTCCAGGTCGAAACCGGGCAGGCCGGCGGTGACCTGGGACAGCAGGGACGTCACTTCCTCGCGGGAGGAGCCGCCTGCGGTGATGGAGGCGACGACCACGTTCGGGGACGTGGAGTGGTGTGTCGGGACCGCGGTGCCAAGCCGGTTGGCCAGCCACGGAGCGTAGAACTTCCGCTCCCTGTTGGAGGGTTTCCGCATCGTGACAGCGACCCATGTGCCTTCGGGCATCGCGTTGGCCAGCAGCCGCGGAAGTTCTGTCGGGTCGATGCCGGACTGGGTCTCCCGCAGCGGTGGGGAGGGCTTGTAGTTCAGCGTTCCGATGGCCGGGGTGTCACCCAGATCCTCGGGCATCTGTGCCTCTTCGGCGCGGGCGCCGACGGTGTGGGACAGGTGCAGCGGGGCGTTGGTGCCGAGTGCGGCGGCCGGCAGGATGAGGTAGCCGTTGAGGCCGGACTTCTCGCGGCGGGTCAGGAGGGTGGCCTGGCCGGTGTTGGTCGCGGAGGACGCGAAGGTTCCGGCCCGCTGTTTGAAGGTTGTGGGGTTTGTGTCGATACCGCCGGCTCGTGCCAGCCGGAAAATGCGTTGTTCCATACCCTGGAACATGCGTAGATAGCCTGATCTCTGCCCTGCAGACCCGAGTAGGCGGATTTGGCCGATTTGGGAGCCTGAAATTGTCTGCCAGATTCCCCGTATCCCGCCACGCCGGGTTTCCGACGACGACGAGACTTCCCCTCTATATAAATGGTGTATCGCCGAGAACATGTTTGACCGTCATGCGCAAGCGTTCTGGTGTCTTCAAGACGGACCAGATGCTCTGTTGCTTCTACTTCACCTGTGTACGGCTGCAGTGTAGATGTGACGGCCTTTGACCGAACTTTCTCCCAAAAACTTTTGAGGCCTCCAGTGTCGTCGTGTCCTCGCCGGTGTGTCGCCTGCGGCGGGCCTTTAAGACGCCTGCGGCGGGCAGTGGGTGCCTCCTGGCTTGTGTTTGTTGGGCGCCAAATGTTTGGGCCGGGGTTTGGCCTGCGGCCGGCGGGTGGGTGCATGGCACACATAGAGGGTGGGTGAAGGTTTGGCGGTGGTGGGGGCTGCGCCCCGGTGGTGTGGGTGGCGGTGTTGGTGGTTTGTCGGTCGTTGGTGGGGGCCTGCGGCGCGGGGAGTCGGGCCGTCACGTTTGTCGTGTTGCTGCACCGTGACGCAAGACGAATTGCTTCGCAATGGGTGTTCCCGTGGACGTTTTGCAACGCCGCTCCGGTTCTCCGCCGTGACAGCCACTGCGCGGAGCGCACGATGTCCAGTCCGTGCACCGCGCCGTGAACGATTCGTCCACGTGACGGGGGCGCAGCCCCAGAGAAACTTGCAGTGAACCGCAGAGGAAACCCTGACGATCACCGCCCGCCGCAGGCGCAATCATCGTCGGACCAAGACGCAGCGGAAGGACCACCGGCCCGGGGCGAAGCCCCTGAGAAACACATCGTTCACCGGCACGGGCACCGAATCGAAAAGCAGCGGGCACAGCCCCGCGGGAAACACTCCGAACACCACGCCGAAAGGTCGGATGCCGGCGAAACATCTGCGCCGCAGGTGCAAGGGACGGGGCGCAGCCCCAGACGCGGATGAATCCATGTCTGCCCCGGACCATTGCTTCGCAAAGCTCCGGACCGGACCCCGTGAAACACTTCGTGAACCAGGACGCCAAACGTTCCGGGCACCTGACCGCCCGCCGCAGGCGCCACCCAAGCCGGAACAAGAAACCGACGCAAGAACCACCCGGCCCAGGGCGGAGCCCTGAGAAAAGCATGCAGCGTAGCGGGAAGAAGAACAGGTGACGTAAGGAACCAGGAGGCGAAGCGAAACGGGGACGGGAGGCGAAGCGCAGCGCAGCCGAAGACCCCGGGGAGCGGGAAAGAACGCCGCCCAGGCCGCGCAGCGGCCAGAACCCCGGACAGAAGAACGAGCCGGGAGACGCGAAGAAGAACACAACGGGCCGCGCGCAGCGCGGACGCGGAGCGCAGCGAAGCACGAAAAACAAACAGCCATCCGCGGCGAAAAGCATGCCGCGGAGCTCACGGCCGCCAGGCCGGGGGCTCCGGCCGCCAGGCCCAGAAGAACACAAAGAAGAAACACAACGCGGAGAACAGGACGATGGGCTGGACGATGAACGAACCGGATCACGCCAAGGACGAGGGGCGAAGCCCCGAGTCCTCTTAATATGCCGGTCCAACTGCTGCCACCAGAAAATTTCCCACACCGGGTCCACGGCTATCGCCGGCCCATCACACCGCACCACCTAACGGCGGCGCGGGAAAGGGAAGCCTGGGTTGGCTATCGCCTGGGCGGCCGGGGGCGGTGCGGGTTTGGTCAGAGGACTTTCACGGGGACGAGGTCGTAGCCGTTGGTGCAACCTCCGCGCGGCGCCGTGTGCTCGATGCCGTACAGGTGATCAGAGATGGACCGGTCTGGCCTGGCGGCGACGACCCGGATCCGGGGGAGAGGGGCCGCAGCGTTGTCGGGTTGGACGAATGGCGGAGTCTGCGGAACCATCCACCGGCCGGAGCTGTCTTTGGTGACCGGCACTGGCTCGCAGCGGTCGTTGACTCCGAAGCGAGCGGACACTTTGGTGCCGCCCGGGAGTCCGGAGAGGTCAAGTTCGCCCGGGCCCAGGTTGACGAAGCCGCCGGCGGGGCAGACCTTCTGCGTGCAGCCGGTCACGGAGAGGGTCAGCATGAGCAGCGTCAACCACAGTCCCGACGACATCCGGTTCTTCATGGCGTCAGAGTAGCGCCGTCGGAAAGGAAACAGCAGGGCCCCGGCCACGGGACCTGACCGGGGCGGGCGAACATCGGCGACCCGAAAGCGTCGTGGTTGCGGGTCGGCGGTTCATGCTTCCTTCGCCGTGCCTCTCCCTGCTCGCGCTGTGACCCGATCTCTTCACCCAGTCGGAGAGCCGAGTTCATTCTCGACGTCGCCGAGCATCGCGTACCCATGGGAGCGCATGACCGCCGATTATGCTTACCTTCTCGGAAAGCCGGAGAGTGTTTCAGTCATTCTTCCTCCGGGGGAAGCGGCTCGGGCAGCCTCCACAGCAGGGGGTGGTTAGGATCGAGCAGCCGCAGCGCCTCCTCTAGCGCCGAAATTCTCCCTTTGTAAGCCTGCCGGCCCAGCATTTCCGCGGTGTTCTCCATGTGGGTGACTGCTGCTAAGTGGTGGGGGTTGATACAGAGCCGCTGCCCACATTTGTGGTGGACTGAGAGATCCCCAAGGTCCTGGGTAAAGGACCGTGCGGCCTCCCAAGAGATCCTGTGGGCCAAGCGGTTCGTGGGGCCGCGGCCGATGAAGCCGTACCCTGATCGCTTAGCGCCGACCCAGATCCAGCAGCCAGCACCATCTTCGGGATCCAGGACGCAGCGGGAGCGGAGGATGTCCAGAACAGCAGGCCCGTCGCATCGGATTATGGCTTGGCGCAGGCTGCCCAGGCGGTCGTACCATCCCGCGGCGCCTGAACGGGTGTAGTGGAGGTAGAACTCTTCCGGGGTGGTCATGGGGCACCTAGTCCTTTTTAGTAGTGGTCGGCAAGGGTGGCTATTTCAACAACGCGGCTCGTGGATCGCAGCGTCCGTATGGTTGGCTCGTCGATCCGGACCTGTAGTAGGAAGATCGCAGGAAGCCCCACGGTGAGGCGGATGATTTTGTGCACGTGAAGGGATTGCGCATCACGCCTCAGGATGCTCGTCCCGACGTCCAAATGATCCAGGCTGGGCTCGGCCGCCGCCGCAAAGCGCGTAAGTCGCTTCTCCTTGAGCTCCAGGAGATACAGCGATCCTGTTGCAGTCCGTATGCGGAAGTATCCACCTTGGCTATCTGACACGTTGTCAACCATGTGAGCAGGCTAGTTGTACTGCCCAGGGACATTGGTTGAAGTCGTGTGAGAACACGGCATAGATTTCCGGCATGACGAAGGCCTCCCGGTG